>JANXWN010000438.1 GCA_025351125.1 Caulobacteraceae bacterium
CGTCGCCGAGGCGTGCGGACATGGTTTGGTTCCTTAGAGGGCGATGTTGCTGAACACCGTGGGTCCGGCTGACGGTTACAGGGCCTGTTCGACCCGCGTGACCTCTGGGACGTAATGCTTGAGCATGTTTTCTACCCCGGACTTGAGGGTGGCCGACGATGACGGACAACCCGCGCACGCCCCACGCATATGCAGCCACACCACGCCGGTGTCGGGTTCGTAGCGCGAAAACAGGATGTCGCCACCGTCCTGCGCCACGGCCGGTCGGATTTTGGAATCTAGCAGGTCCTTGATTTCCAATACGATCTGTGCCGCCTCGCCTTCATAAACGACATTATCGTGGCCGGTCGCTTCGCCGTCGGTCATCAAGGGACCGGCGGCGGTAAAATGATCCATGATCGCCGCCAAAATCGGGGCTTTAAGGTGCGCCCAATCGTGGTCGTCGTCTTTGCTGACCGTCAGAAACTCGCCGCCGTAGAACACGCGCTCGACGCCGCCGATCGCGAACAGTTCCGTCGCCAACGGCGAGACCTTGGCTTCGTCGGCGTCAAGGAATTCTCGTGTGCCGTCGGCGAGCACTTCGCGGCCCGGCAGGAATTTCAGGACGGCGGGGTTTGGGGTAGTCTCGGTCTGGATAAACATGGCAGGTAATCTCCGTATGGCGTTAAATGGCGTCTGAGGTCGGTGAGTGCAACTGACTAAAGATATTGCGCTCGTCTCAACGGCCGGGCCAAAATCCCACGATTTTACGAGTCTCGGCCAAAATCGGCGCGGCGATGGCGCGGGCGCGGTCCGCGCCGTCGACCAGGATGCGATCGATTTCGCCGGGGTCGGCTATCAGACGCCTCATGTTTTGCGTCACCGGCGCAAGGCACGCGACCATAAGGTCGGCTAACGCCGGCTTGAACTCCCCAAAGCCCCGACCGCCAAAGTTTTGCAACACCTGCCCCCTGGACTGCCCGGCTAATGCCGCGAACAGGCCGACGAGATTGTCCGCCTCCGGCCTGATTTTCAATTCTTCCAGCGTTTCAGGCAAGGGCAGCGGGTCGGTCTTAGCGCGGCGGATCTTGCCGGCGATGGCGTCGGCGTCGTCGGTCAAGTTGATTCGCGATTGGTCGGAGGGATCGGATTTCGACATTTTGGCCAGCCCGTCGCGCAGCGACATGATCCGCGCGCCCGGACCTTCGATCAACGGTTCGGTCAACGGGAAAAATCCCGGCGCGGTGAAATCGTGGTTGAACTTGGCGGCGATGTCGCGGGTCAGCTCCAGGTGCTGTTTCTGATCCTCGCCCACTGGCACGTGAGTGGCCTTGTACAGCAAGATGTCTGCGGCCTGCAGCACCGGGTAGGTGTAAAGGCCGACGCTGGCGCGCTCTTTATGCTTGCCGGTCTTTTCCTTAAACTGCGTCATCCGGTCCAGCCAACCCAGCCGCGCCACGCAATTTAAAATCCACGCGAGTTCGGCGTGTTCGCGCACCGCCGATTGCGGAAAAATAATCGCCTTTTGCGGATCAACACCCGCCGCGACATACGCTGCGGCAATTTCACGCGTCTGCGCGACGAGCAGAGCCGGATCTTGCCAAGCGGTGATCGCATGCAGGTCGACGACGCAGAACAGGCATTCCATCTGATCTTGAAGCGCGACGAACTTCACCAGCGCGCCTAGATAATTGCCTAGGTGCAGCGCGCCGGACGGCTGCACGCCGGAAAACACGCGTGAGGGCCCAGCGTAGGGAGGGAGGGATTGATCGTTCATGATGTTTGGCTTTGCAGATTGCCGCAGCGGTGTCGAGCGGCGCGCGGCATCGATCATTCTAACGCCGCTCGATATACTGCGCCCGCCGCCCAAGGTCGCGCCAAGCACACGTTTTATCGACTACCGCCCGGCGCTCGCGCGTGCTTTCAGCAATCGTCCGGCCTTGGGCACGGCGTCTTCGGCATCCAACACATCGGTCAGTCGCGCGTGCACCGCCGCCGAATGCGCCGCATCGGTCAGTTTGCCGCCGCCCTCGGTCACTACATAGAATGCGTCCACCGCGCGTTCGCCATAGCCGTCGATATGGGCCGACAGAATGGAAAGATCGGAGTCCGACAGCGCGCGCGCTAAGGCTTCGAGCAGGCCCGGCCGGTCGCGGCCGGACGCTTCGATCACCGTCGCATCAGTCGATGCGTCGTTGTCCATCGCCACCGTCGGGGCGATCGTAAAAGGTGACGGACGGCAAAGCAAAGCGTCGCCGCGGGAGCCTGCCGTGGGCTTTTCACCGCACCCGGCGGCTTCCAACGACTGCACCAGCCGTTTGAGCGATCGAGCATTGTCCGCGCCGAACGGCCGCCCCGTCGCCTCCTGTACGAAGAATACGTCCAGCGCCTCGCCCGCGCTCGAGGTAAAGATACGCGCGCCGACAACGTTGCCGTCCACGCCGGAGATGGCAAGCGCCAGGTCGGCAAAAAGCGCGCGGCGATCCTTTGCGGCGACCACGATCTCGGCGACGTTTCGGTCGCCGCGGATGTGCGCCGCGGCTGCCGCGCCGCCCTCTGCGCGCGCACGGGCCGCGAGGGCGGCGTGCGCCAAATGTTCGTCGGGCGAAAAGGCCGAGAAATAGGCGTCTTCCATGGCGGCGGCCCAGGCGCGCGCGTCGGGGTGGGCGGCGACCAGGGCGGTGCGCGCGTCATAAGCCAAGGCCTCTTGACGGCGCCGCGCAACACCGGCGGGGTCGGAGGCGCGACCGCCGCGGAAAATCGCTTCGGTGGCGGCATAAAGTTCGCGCAGCAACTGACCTTTCCAGCCGTTCCACACGCCCGGCCCCACCGCACGGATGTCGGCCACGGTCAGCACGAGCAGCAGGCGCAACCGTTCGGGGCTTTGCACGATGGCGGCGAACGCGGCGACGGTCGCCGGATCGGCGACATCCCGCTTTTGCGCAAAGTCGCTCATCACCAGATGGTGCTCGACGATCCACGCGATCAACTCAATGCGCCGCCGCTCCACACCCATCCGCTCGCAGGCTTGGCGCGCGGCGCGGGCGCCGGCGATTTCCTGGCCGCCGACACCGCCCTTACCGGTGTCGTGCAGCAACATAGCCAAAAACAGCGCCTCGCGATCTTCGATGAGAGGCATGATGGAGGTGGCGAGGGGATGATCTTCGGTAAATCGACCGGCCGCGATATCGTTGATAATGCCAACCGCGCGCAGAGTATGCTCATCGACGGTGTAGGAGTGATACATGTTGAATTGCATCTGCGCGACGATATGGCCAAATTCCGGGATGTATCGACCGAGCACCCCGGCCTCGTTCATCAATTCCAGGGAACGTTGAGCCTTTTTGCCCCGGGCGATAATGTCCAAAAAGACGCGGGCGGCGACCGGGTCGCGCCGAACTTTGGACGTGATCAAGCCCAGGCTGCGGGTGGCGGCGGTGAAAGCGTCGGGATGCAGATCGAGATCGCGGGCGTCGGCGATCTGGAATACGCGCAACAAATTGATCGGATCGGTTTCAAAGGTTTGCGGGCCGGCGACGCTTAAGCGGCCGCCTTCCAG
>JANXWN010000475.1 GCA_025351125.1 Caulobacteraceae bacterium
CTGGCGATGACCGAAGCCGTGCGCCAGGGCAAAGCGCGGCACATCGGCTTCAGCGAGTGGACTGCGCCGCAGGTCACCGCCGCGTTGAAGATTCCGAATACCGAAGCGTTTGTCTCAAGCCAGCCGCAGTATTCGATGCTCTGGCGCAAGCCCGAGGCCGAGGTCATTCCGGTCTGCGAAGCCAACCGCATCAGCCAGATCGTCTGGTCGCCAATGGCGCAGGGCGTGCTGAGCGGCAAATACCGGCCCGGCACGCCGCTGGACACCGACACCCGCGCCGGCAGCGACAGCATGGGCCATATGATGAAAAACTGGCTGGCGCCGGCGATCCTGGCGGCGGTGCAAAAACTAGCGCCGATCGCGCGCGAGGCCGGCTGCACCCTGGCGCAATTTTCGCTGGCCTGGGTGTTGCGCGAACCAAACGTGGCGTCGGCCATCGTCGGCGCCAGCCGCCCGGCGCAGCTCGAAGAAAACGCCGCCGCCTCCGACCTGGTGATCGATCCGGCACTTTTCGCGCGGGCCGAAGCGATCGTCGCCGCGGTGGAACGCGGCTAGATCGCTCCTCCCACCGTCATCCCAAACCTCTCCTCTCACCGTCATCCCCGGGCTTCTCCCGGGGACCCATGCGGCGAGATCCCGCCATGGCCGCCCCGGCGGGGCCACACCCGACGGCTCGCCCAATGGGTAGCCGGGACTTACGCCCGGCTATGACGGTTTTGGGGGATGACAGGCGAAATGAGGTATTTGCATCGCCGGGCCTCTCGCATTAGTGAACGGCCATCATGTCCATCACCGCCGACTCCGCCGACGATAAACTTCTCGCCATGACGCCGACGCGTCAGGTTTCGATCCGCGCGATCTTCGGGGTCGACAGCGATATGATGGTTCCGGCGTTTCCGACCCGTGACAGCCATGTGCCCGACCTGGACGAGGCCTATCAATTCGATCCGCAAACCACCTTGGCGATTTGCGCCGGGTTCGCGTTCGATCGGCGGGTGATGATCCAGGGCTATCACGGCACCGGCAAGTCGACGCACATCGAACAGGTGGCGGCGCGGCTGAATTGGCCGATGATTCGGGTCAACCTCGACAGCCACGTCAGCCGGATCGATCTGGTCGGCAAGGACGCGATCGTTCTGAAAGACGGCAAGCAGATTACCGAGTTTCGCGAGGGCATGCTGCCGTGGTGCCTGCAGCGGCCGATGGCGATCGTGTTCGACGAATACGACGCCGGCCGGCCAGACGTGATGTTCGTGATCCAGCGCGTGCTCGAAGCGCAGGGCAAATTGACCCTGCTGGATCAAAACCGGGTGATCCGGCCCAATCCATTCTTTCGGCTGTTTTCGACCACCAACACCATCGGGCTTGGCGACACGACCGGGCTTTACCACGGGACCCAGCAGATCAATCAAGGGCAGATGGACCGCTGGTCGATCGTCGCCACCTTGAATTATTTGGCGCACGACGTTGAGGCTGAAATCGTTTTGGCCAAGGCGCCCGGTTACCGCAAGACCGCCGAGGGCCGACGCCAAATCGCCGCCATGGTGCGGGTCGCCGACATGACCCGCAACGCTTTCATGAACGGCGACATCTCGACGGTGATGAGCCCGCGGACGGTGATTACCTGGGCGCAGAACGCGGAAATCTTCGCCGGCGACCTGGCCTTGGCCTTCCGCATGACCTTCCTCAACAAGTGCGACGAGCTGGAACGCCCGACCGTGGCGGAATTCTATCAACGCGCCTTCGGCGGCGAATTGCCCGAGAGCGCGGTGCGGGTAAAAGTCGCGTAAGCCGAGGAAGATTTAACCACGAAGCTCACGAAGGACACCAAGGCTACACGAAGAGGAATAGATTGCGCTTCGCGCGTAGCGCCGTGGCCCTCGTGCCTTACTTCGTTTCCTTCGTGAACTTCGTGGTTAAGACAATGCTTCCGTCCTCTACCGCCCAGACATCGACGCCCGCGCATTGCCGGATTTGCGGCGCGATGGATCTGGACACGCCGTTTTCGGCCCGCGAGATGTTGCACGGCACGCGTGAGGCGTTCGACTACGTCGAATGCCGGGCGTGCGGCTGCGTCCAGATCGCGCGGATTCCCACCGACCTGTCGCGGTTTTATCCCGGCGACTATTTCTCGTTTCGCAGCCATCGCGGGCTCGACGGCAACGTCGTCCGCCGTTTTATCGATCCGCGACGGGCGCGGCATGTGTTTGGCGGGCGCGATCGAATCGGGGCGGTGGCGGAAATGATCGGCCGCCCGCTTGATTATATGGACTGGGTGCGGCGGGCGGGGCTGGGCTTGGACGCGCGGGTGTTGGATGTCGGCTGCGGCGGCGGAAAGACCCTGCTGAACATGGCGCTGGGCGGATTTCCGGCGCCGCAGGGCGTCGATCCGTTTATTGCCGAGACCTTGCATTACGCGCGCGGCGTCACGGTGCACAAACAATCACTGGACGATTTCGCGCGCGGGCGCGACGGCGGGTTCGATTTTGTGATGTTCCATCACGCGCTGGAGCATCTGGTCGATCCGCTGGCGGCGTTGAAGACCGCTAGGCGGCTGCTGTCGCGGCGTGGACGGATGTTGATCGCCGTGCCGGTGGCCGGGTCGTGGGCCTGGGAGCACTACGGAGCCGATTGGTGCAACCTCGATGCGCCGCGACACATTCACCTGTTGACCGGCCCGGCCATGGCGATCTTGGCGCGCGACGCGGGCCTGGCCATCCTCGACGCGCGGTCGACCGGCGCTCTGTCGCAATTTACCGGCTCCGAGCGCTACCGCCGCGATATACCGGCCAACGACAAACGCCGTGATCGCGACCTGTTCGGCCGCGCGCAATTGGCCGATTGGCGGGCGCGCGCCGCCGCGCTCAATCGCGAGGGGCGAGGTGATCAAAGCATGT
>JANXWN010000477.1 GCA_025351125.1 Caulobacteraceae bacterium
CTCAAACACTTGGTCAGGCCCGATGTGCAGGTTTTTCATCGTGTCGAACATGGAAACGCCGTCGCCGACCAACTGCATCAAGTCCTTATCCGAAGAAACAATCACGACTTCGCCCCCGCTGTCACGTACCGCGCAAGCGTAGGCCGCAATCAGATCGTCGGCTTCAAAACCCGGCAATTCGAGCGACGGCACGCCGAACGCCCTTGTCGCCTCGCGCACCAAGGCGAATTGCGGAATTAAGTCTTCCGGCGGCGGCGGGCGGTGGGCTTTGTATTGCGGATAAAGGACGCTGCGGAAGGTTTTTTCCGAGTGGTCAAAGATCACCGCCAAATGCGTCGGCGCGTCGGGGGCGCCCTTCATATCCGCCATTAGTTTCCACAACATATTGCAGAATCCCTGAACCGCGCCGACGGGCAACCCGTCGGATTTGCGCGTTAAGGGCGGCAAAGCGTGATAGGCGCGAAATATAAACCCCGAACCGTCGACAAGGTAGAGGCGAGTCTTGGCGGGCGCGTCGGTCATGCGTGCAGAATAGGCCGCGACGGCCGCGGCGTCACACCTCTTTTGCGACCCCGCAGCGCGGGATTTTGCAAAACGTGGGAACCTGTCGCGATGGTAAGGCTACTCACACCGCCTTGATCGCCAAATCGTCCATACCGGGGGTCGTTGGAGGGACGGCGACGGCGACGTGTCGGTGCTCGATCCGCACGTCGAAGCGGCGTAAATCCTTATAGCCGCCGCCGGCGCACACGCCGGTGACCAGGCTAAACATGGCGCCGTGCAGCGGACACATGATGTGGCCGCGCCGGATCCGCCCGGTCGACAACATTGACGCGGCGTGCGGGCAGCGATCGTTGAAGGCATGATAGACGCCGTCAACCTTGGTTAGAAGTACATTCCAACCGCTTACGCTCGTCGCGAACTTTCCATCCTGAGGGAAGTCGGCTTCCGCGACGATCGGTGTAAAGACGGCTTCGTTCATGCCGACGCGCGCTGATCGCGTTTGATCTTTTTAGCCAGACTCCATTTATGCACCTCGGTCGGGCCGTCGTAGATTCGAAAAGCCCTCACTTCCCGAAACACTTGTTCGACGATTGTGTCGGTGGTCAGGCCCGTGCCACCCATCACCTGCACGCAACGGTCGGCGATGCGCATCAATGCTTCGGAAACCGCGACTTTCGCCATCGAGCTTTCCACCGTCCCTAACGCGCCGGTGTCGAGCACGCCGGCGCACCAGTCAATCATCAGTTCGGCCTGTTTTAGATCGATCAGGTTTTCCGCCAGCATAAAACCGACGCCTTCGTGATCGATCAGGGGTTTGCCAAAGGCGTGGCGTTTGCAGGCATAGGCGACGGCGATCTCGTTGGCGCGCACGCAGGCGCCCAACCAGCGCATACAGTGAGACAATCGTGCTGGCGAAAGCCGGATCTGCGCGTACTTAAAGCCGTCGCCCGACTGGCCGAGCATTTGATCGGCGGGAACCCGCAGGTTGTTGATACTGATCACCGCGTGGCCGCCCGGCATGGACGAATCGATGGTGGTCAGCACACGATCGATGGTGATGGCGGGATCAGGCAATTCGACCAAAAACATACAGGCCCCGTCGTGCGACTTGGCCATGACAATGCCGACCTTCGCCCCTTCCGCCCCGGTAATAAACGCCTTGCGACCGTTGATGACCCAATGATTGCCGTCGAGTTTGGCCGTGGTCTGCATCATCGACGGGTCGGAGCCTGCGCCGCCCTCGCTCGCCGGTTCTGTCATGAAGAAGGCCGATCGCGCGCGCCCGTCGACTAGCGGCGCCAGGAACCGTTGCTTTTGTTCCGCACTGCCCACCTTGCCGAGGAGATACATATTGCCCTCGTCCGGCGCCATCGTGTTGACGGCCAGCGGTCCCAGCGGCGACAGACCGGAGAGGCGCAAGACGTGTGCGGTTTCCAACTGTGTCAGATGCTCGCCATCTCGCAGAATGTGCGGCGTCAGCACCCCGGCGGCGCGCGCCTTTTCGCGCATCTCCATTACCAAGTCGTCCGCGGGGCCGTGCGCGCCGCACCGGCGATCGGATTCGTAGGGCGCGACGATGGTGCGGACAAAGGTTTCGACTCGCGCGCCAATATCGATCGCACGTTGGGAAAGGGTCATAGGGTTCTCATAATAGGTGGATAGTCCTTTCGCCGAGCCGGCAATCGGTTCGTGCGTCGCTTATCTGATAAAGTCGCGCACGTCGCCGACGCGGTAGAGTACGCACCCCTGCGGTTCCACAT
>JANXWN010000463.1 GCA_025351125.1 Caulobacteraceae bacterium
ATCGACCAAAATCACGCGGTCGCCAACCTTCGCCGCGGCCATGGCCGCAGCCAGGCCGGCGGGCCCCGCGCCGACCACCAGCACCTCGCAGTGGGCGAAACGGTTGGCGTAGACGTCCGGATCGGGCGCGCTTGGCGAGCGACCCAGACCCGCGGCGGCGCGGATGAACGGCTCGTACAGCCGGTCCCAGGCCTTGGCCGGCCACATAAAGGTCTTGTAGTAGAACCCCGCCGGAATAAACCGCGCGATCAGACTGTTCACGGCGCCCAGATCTAACGCAAGACTTGGCCACCGGTTTTGGCTCTCGGCCACAAGCCCGTCATAGAGTTCCACCTGGGTCGCGCGCAAATTGGGCGTACCACGCGCGGCGTCGCGTCGCACGGCGACCAGGGCGTTGGGTTCATCCGATCCGGCGCTCAAAACCCCGCGCGGGCGATGGTATTTGAAGGATCGACCGGTCAGCCAGACGCCGTTGGCGATCAAGGCCGAGGCCAAGGTGTCGCCGGCGCAACCGACATAAGGCCGCCCGTCGAAGGTGAAGCCTATCTTCCGATCGCGATCGATCACGCCGCCGCCGAGGGTGCGAAAAGTCGCGCTCACGGTGCGGAGTCCGGGCGCGGCTGGCCGCATTTATAGGTCGCCACGAACCGATCGGTGGTGGTATCGCGCAAGGCGTTAAAAAAACGGGCGCAGCCGTGCACATGCCGCCAACGCTCCGCATGTACGCCCTTGGCATTGACGCGCATATAGAGATAAGCCCCCCAGTCATCGGCCCCGATGTCGGCGGGATCATCGGGTCGCGCGACGTGCGCCTGACCGCCATGGCTGAACTCCAGCTCCGGCCGCGGTCCGCAATACGGGCAGGCAATCAGCAGCATGAGGCGCTGCCCCACCCCGGACTTCGCTGCGCTCCGTCTCGCCCCCCCCCAAAAAGGGGAGGGACGGATTGATCCGTGGACTGCATCGCCGACCCCTAATGCACCACCGCCGCCGCCGCCGCTTCGTCGATCAAATGGCCGTCGCGGAAGCGTTCGATGGTGAAAGGAGCGTTGATCGGGTGGGGTTCGTCCTTGGCGATCGTCCAGGCCAGGGTGTGCGCCGCGCCGGGGGTGGCCTTGAACCCTCCGGTGCCCCAGCCGCAATTGATGTAAAGGCCCGGTACGGGAGTCTTGCCGACGATCGGCGATCGATCCGGCGTCAGATCGACGATGCCGCCCCAATTACGCAGCATCTTTAGGCGTCGGAAATTTGGAAACAATTCGCAGATCGCCTCGAGCGTGTGCTGCGAAATGTGCAGGCCGCCCCGCTGGGTGTACGAGGTATAGACATCCGTCCCGGCGCCGATCACCAACTCGCCCTTGTCCGACTGGCTGATGTAGGCATGGATGGAATTACTCATCACCACGCAGGGAAACACCGGCTTGATCGGCTCGGACACCAGGGCCTGCAGCGGATAGCTTTCCAGAGGCAGGCGCACGCCGGCCATGTCGAGCACCACGCTGGTGTGTCCCGCCGCCGAGACGCCGATCTTGGGCGTGCGGATCAGGCCGCGCGTAGTTTCGACCGCCTCGACCGCGCCGGACGCGCCGCGCCGGATGCCGGTCACTTCGCAATTCTCCAAGATATCCACGCCCAGCGCGTCCGCCGCGCGGGCGTAACCCCACGCCACCGCGTCATGCCGCGCCGTGCCGCCGCGCCGCTGCAGAGCGCCGCCAAGGACCGGATAGCGGATATTGCCGGTGATATTCAGCGGCGGGCAAAAAGCTTTCGCCTCCTCCGCGCTCAGCCATTCGTTGTCGACGCCGTTGGCGCGGTTGGCGTGGACATGACGTTTGAAGACCTGCACATCGTGCACACTGTGCGCGAGCATCAACACGCCGCGCTGCGAGAACATCACGTTATAATTCAGTTCTCGCGACAGCCCCTCCCAAAGCTTGACCGCGTGGTCGTAGAGGCCGGCGCTCTCGGCGAAGAGATAGTTGGAACGGATAATAGTGGTATTGCGTCCGGTGTTGCCGCCGCCCAACCAGCCCTTTTCCACTACCGCGATGTTGCGCAAACCGTGTTGCTTGGCGAGATAATACGCCGCGCCCAAGCCGTGTCCGCCGCCGCCGACGATCACCGCGTCATACGCCGCCTTCGGTTCCGGCGAACGCCACTGCGGCTTCCACCCCGCCTGACCGGACAGGCCTTCTCTGAACAGTTTTAGGGCCGAAAACCGTTGCATCCCTGATCGGTTATGGCGCGTACGTCATGGCGGCTATCATAGAGACGGCGGCGAGGTTGTATCGGGGCGACATGAACTTGGCGGCGCGTGTCATCCAGGGACGATGGGTTGGCGACATTCACCTCAATGTGGTGCATCCCTCGCCTTCGACACCTCCTGGCCTACCGCGTCGCCAATGCGACGCGGAGTTTGTCGTCTTACGCCGCCCGACGCGTCGGTTCGGTGAAAGTATGTCGGGGCCTGCGTAGTTAGATTAAACTCGGCTGAAACCCTCCGGAAAATTTATAATCCTACGCCATGATCTTCCTTCCCGAACTCATCGCCCGCCGCAAACCCGGCCACAGCCTGGAGGCGGATTTCTATACCCGGCCCGATATTTTCGAGGCCGATATGGCGGCGATTTTCGGGCGGCACTGGATTTATGTCGGGGTCGAGCCGGACGTGCCGGAAGCCGGCGACGTGTTCGTGGTGGATATCGGCAAGGC
>JANXWN010000053.1 GCA_025351125.1 Caulobacteraceae bacterium
AAGGACTTCTTGCCAGACTTTGATGCGGCCTTGGCTAAAGCCAAAGAGAACGGTAAGCCGATTTTTATTGACTTCACGGGCCATGCTTGCGTCAATTGCCGCAAGGCTGACAGTTTTAAGCTGGCTTGGGCGGCGACGAACGCCTCAAGACGCCGCGCGGCCCGCTCGCGCACCGGCGCAGGGCCCATTTCGCCGTGAAGGCGAACCGTCGGGCTGAACGGTTGGTCGTTGGCCAGCGCCCCGGCCGCCGCGCCACGCCATAACACTTCGCCGTCGGCTTGTAGCGTGAAGGCGGTATCGGGCTCGGAGGCTAGCAGACCCAACCGACGCGCCATTTCCGGCGCGACGGCTCGCGCCGCCGCCGCCCGTAAAGCCTTGGTTTCCAAGATTCCGACGCCTTTCGCCGCGTCGAAATGCAAGCCCCGCAAACGCCCGACATAGTGCCCTTCGACCGTCACGACGCCGTCGTCGGCGATGCCGGCTAACAGCTCTTCGGGTTTGGTCAGGCCGCGCATCAAGGCGCTGGTGCGACGATCGATGAACCGCGCCATCAAGGTTTCATGCAGCGCGTCTGATAGACGATCTTCCAAAACGCGGGTCCGCTCGCGCCAGTGCGCCGGATCGGCCAGCCAGTCGGGGCGGTGGGCCACGTAGGCGACCGTCCGCACGCCGGCCAGCCGCGTGGAAAGGGCGTCAATATCGCCGCCGGGACGATCGAGATGCCGCAGTTGTTCCGCCATCCAATCCTCGGAAATGCGCCCGCCATCGGCGCTCAGCGCATCGAAGAAGGTCCGCACCAGGCGAAAGTGGTCGTCCGGCGTGGTCTTACGAAAATCCGGCGTTTGGCAGGCTTCCCACAAGCGAAACAAGGCGGCGCGATCCGCGCATCGTTCAACCACCGCGGTGTCGGTCGTCAAATGGCGCAGGGCCCGTTCGTCCATTGCTTCTTCGGAGGCTCGCAAGCCCGCTCTCGGCGACGGCTGGGTCAGCGATCGCTGCAGGGCCGTCAGGGATTGAAAATCCAGGCGCCCGTTACGCCACAAGGCCGAAGTCACCGCCTCAAAGCGATGGCTTTCAACAGCAGCAACCAGTTCAGTGTCCATATCCTCGCAGGCGCCGGTGACGCCGAACGTTCCGTCCAAGCGAAATCGCCCGGCGCGGCCAGCGATTTGGCCGACTTCCTGCGGATGCAGCGGTCGCGACCGACGACCGTCGAACTTGTCCAGCCCCGCGAAAGCGACATGATCGACATCCATGTTCAGCCCCATGCCAATGGCGTCCGTGGCGACCAGAAAATCGACCTCGCCGGATTGATAAAGCGCCACCTGAGCGTTGCGGGTGCGCGGGCTCAAAGACCCCATCACCACCGCCGCGCCGCCACGCTGGCGGCGGATCAACTCGGCGATGGCGTAAACCTGCTCGGCCGAAAAGGCGACGACGGCGCTGCGGCGCGGCAAGCGGGTGATCTTTTTCGACCCCGCGTAAGTCAAGGTGGAGAACCGCTCGCGCGTAACGATTTGCGCCTCGGGCAACAGCCGCCGAATCAAGGGCGCCATGGTTCCGGCTCCCAGAAACATGGTCTCGAACGTCCCGCGGGCATGCAGCAATCGGTGCGTGAACAAATGCCCGCGTTCCGGATCGGCGACCAACTGGATCTCGTCAACAGCCAAGAATTCCACCGTGCGATCAAGCGGCATGGCCTCGACCGTACAGACGAAATAATGCGCGCGCGGCGGAACGATCTTTTCCTCGCCGGTGATCAGCGCGACCGCGCGCGGCCCGCGCAGCTTGACGATACGGTCGTAGATCTCCCGCGCCAACAACCGCAGGGGCAAGCCGATCATGCCCGACGCGTGACCCAGCATCCGTTCGACGGCCAAATGGGTTTTGCCAGTATTGGTCGGCCCCAACACCGCGACGAGTCGCGACGGAGCCTGTCCGCTGAATCGGTCGCTCATGGTGGCCAGGATGTGGGGCAAGTCGCCGCCGATGGCAACGGCGCGGCGGTGAATTTACAAGCGTTAACGCGATTTCGCCGGTGCCGTGAACGAGGCCGCAACGAATCATGACCGAATCGCTGCCACGACGCGATTCAGCTTTTGTTCCCTACAACAGATTGTAGCTGAGTCGCTGAAAGACACAAGCGAGATGCGCGAGACGGGGTCGATGCGGTGGTCCGTCCGCCATCTCCCCGGCGGGGCCGGCTATACATCCAGCGCCATCCACACCTCGTCGATATAGCGACCGTGCAGCTTCAGAGCCTTGCGTTCCAGGCCGAAGGGTACAAATCCCATCCGCCGGTAGAAGGCGTGCGCGCGCTGGTTAAAATCACCCACGCCTAATTGCAGGATTTCGACGCCGACAGAGCGCGCGTGGCCAATGAGGGCTGCAAACAGGACATCCGCGGCCCCCGATCCTCGCGCGACGGGCGTGATGTAGACGGCCGTGATGGTCGCCTTGTGCGCGTCATTGGTGGCGGCGAAGCGGTTCAATCCCGCCATACCCACGGCGCGCTCGCCATCGAATACGCCCCAGACCGCCCCGGCGCCGAGCGCCGCGCTAAAATCCTCGCCGCCCATCGCTACCGCGACATCAAGCCGCTCACCAAACGCCTCCGGCGCATCCGCCAAGGCCTCGAGGCGCAGAGCCTTCACGGTGCGGCTTCGTCGCGGCGGAACGGGCGGGCGAGGATCGGCACGCGGCCAGTTTATCTGGCCCGCCGTTAATCGCCAATCGCGCGCGCCGACAAATCCGCTAAAATCACCGCGCGGCGGTGTTTCCGAGGACCTGATCCTCGACGCACCGAGCACTTTACCGTTTGGGCGCCCCAAAAGGGATTAACATAGGTGCACAGTGTGTGTTTACATTTGTACACACACACACATAGGAGTGTTTATCATGAGCAATATGAGCCCCTCGGCCAATTCCTGAAGTCTCGCTCGGCCGGCGAAACACCGTTACGGTTTGACGAAGTCGAAGCCATCATCGGCGCGGCGCTTCCCCCGGCGGCCGGCCGGCACCCGGCGTGGTGGAGCAACAACCCGTCCAACAATGTGATGACCAAGGTTTGGCTGGATGCCGGTTATCGCACGGAGCGGGTCGATCTGGGCGCACGCAGCGTTGTATTTCGCCGCACTTCGGCTTCGCCGCCTGCGCCGTCGACGCCACCCGCCCCGCTGTCCGACCCGAAGGCCAAGAACGTCATCGACGTCTTGCGTCGCAAACTGGCAGGGACAGTGCGAACGGCGCCCGACTTTGACCTGACTCAACCGACGGGCGAACGTTGGGATGTAGAGGCGTGACCACTCGTCCCATATTGCTGGACACCTGCGCGCTGATTTGGTTGGCGAACAACGACCCCCTCAACGCAGAGGCGTAAGCCGCGTTGGCGGCGGTTGCCGGAAACGGCGGCATATTGGTGTCGCCCATCAGCGCTTGGGAAATCGGCCTTCTTTGTGCGCGATCAAGCATCACTTTGTCCCGACCGCCGCAAGCGTGGTTCGGCGATGTGATGGAATCCGGCGTCGTTCTGGCGCCCTTGCCGCCGAGCGTTCTGTTGGAGTCGTCCTTCCTGCCCGGAACACCACCACGTGATCCCGCCGACCGGATCATCTCGGCGACGGCAAGGGCCTTCGGGTATCGCCTGATGACGCGAGATCGCTTGTTGCTCGACTATAGCCAAGCCGGGCACCTCGACGTCATCGCCTGCTGACCGTCGCTAAGCGGGTCGCGCAACAAAAAACCCCGGCCTGCGAGAGGCCGGGGTTTCCTTTATTCCCATATAGGCCGACCCGGCGCTTTAAGCGTCCGCATCCGCCGTCTGTTTCGCCGTCAGGTCTTCGCCGGTGACCTGGTCGACGACCTTCATCGAGAGGCGGGTTTTGCCGCGGTCGTCGAAGCCAAGCAATTTGACCTTGACCATCTGACCTTCGGTCAAAACGTCCGACACCTTATTGACCCGGTCGTTGGCGATCTGGCTGACGTGGACCAGACCGTCCTTGGCGCCGAAGAAGTTCACGAAGGCGCCGAAATCGACCACCTTGACGACCTTGCCGTCGTAGATCTGGTTCAGTTCCGGTTCCGAGGTGATCGACTTGATCCAATCGATCGCCGCCTTGATCTTGGCTCCGTCGCTGGCCGAAACCTTGACTTGGCCTTCGTCGTTGATGTCGACCTTAGCGCCGGTGGTGGCGACGATCTCGCGGATCACCTTGCCGCCGGTGCCGATCACTTCGCGGATCTTGTCGGTGGGAATGGTGATGGTTTCGATCTTGGGCGCGTATTCGCCGACGTCCTCGCGAGCCCCGTCGATGGCCTTGGCCATTTCTCCGAGGATGTGCAGTCGGCCGGCTTTGGCTTGTTCCAAAGCCTTGTGCATGATCGCTTCGGTGATGCCGGCGATCTTGATGTCCATCTGCAGGGAGGTGATGCCATCGGCCGTGCCGGCGACCTTAAAGTCCATGTCGCCGAGGTGGTCTTCATCGCCCAGGATGTCGGAGAGCACCGCGAAACCGTCGGATTCCAGAATCAAGCCCATGGCGATGCCGGAAACCGGCTTCT
>JANXWN010000079.1 GCA_025351125.1 Caulobacteraceae bacterium
TGATTGAGTGATGGCTTTCCATGAAGGCCTCGGCCAGGGCCTTCCAGTTGCAGCGCACCACCTTGGACACATGAATCGCCTTATAGCGATTGGGATAGTCGTAGCGCTCGAAATGCGTCGCCAGGGTTCCTATCGTCTCCATCAAAGGTTTGGCGTTGGGATCCATGTTGATGAACACGAAGCCGCCCCAGGTACCGACCTTGGCCTGCGGCAAGGTCATGTCCTTGCCTTCCCATTGCGGGAAGTCCCAGCCGATCGGATTATCTTTGAAGCTGCCGTCGTTGTTCCAGGCGATGCCGTGATAGGGGCAGCGAAACTCGTCCTTGCAGCCGTTCAGCGTCACCAGCTTGCGGCCCCGGTGCAGGCAGGTGTTGTAAAAGGCCTTGATCTCGCCGCTTGCCGTGCGCGTGACGATGAACGACTTACCGACGATCTCATAAATATGGTAATCTCCGGGATTAGGAATTTCCTCTTCCCGACAGGCCATCTGCCAGATCTTCGACCAGACATGATCGACTTCTTTCTGGAAGTATTCGGCGCTGTAGTACCGCGAAGCCGGCACCGGTTCGATGCCGATTTCGGGAGTCGGCCCTTGACGCAGGTGATCCGGAACCGGCCGCGTATCGCGACATAGGATGTCCTCATAGGACTCCGACGGGTGCCTATCCGGCCGGGTTGAGCCTTGCGATCCATCCATGATTTTTGTCCTTAGGCTTCCAGTATGGCGACAGCGGAAAGGCCGGGGGCGCCGTAGACTTGGCTGTAAGCCAATTTCGCGTCCGGGACTTGTCGAGCCTCCGCGCGTCCTCGCAGTTGCTGTACATTTTCGTAGACCTGGCGCAGGCCCGAGGCGCCGATCGGTTCGCCGCAGGCTAGGCAGCCTCCATCGGTGTTCACCGGCAAGCGACCACCCAGGCTGGTAACGCCATCGGCCAACCAAGCTTCCTGTTCGCCATCAGCGCAGAAACCGTTCTCCGCCATGTGCATGATCTCCGCGCCCGACTCGGTGTCCTGAATCTGGGCGACGTCAATATCCTGCGGCCCGACGCCGGCCATGGCATAAGCCGCCTCGGAGGCCAGGACGGTTGGCGCCACGCCGCGTTCCACGTCGAGAGAGGGGGCAAAAACTTCGAAGGAGCCGCGGGGTCGCGTACGCACGGCCGCACCGCGCACTTTGGGCCCGGTGAGCCCCAGCTCCCGCATCTTCTTGTCGGACGCCAGCACCATGGCCACGCCGCCCTCGGCGGGCGAGCAAAACATAAACTTGGTCAGCGGATCGGACAGCATTTGGCTGTTGAGCACGGTGTCCAGGTCCACGGGCTCGCGGCGCCAAGCGTGAGGCGCGCGCACGCCGTTCTCGTACGCCTTGACCGCCACGCGGCCGAGCGAGGTCTCGCTTATGCCGTAAAGCTCCATGTAGCGGCGAATTTTCATGGCGAAGAACTGAGTGGTGAGCATCATGCCCGTCTCGCCGTACCAGCGCGGCAGGCCCGAGGCCTCCGGGTCGGCGTTAAAAGCGCCACGGGGGTGTTTATCGAAGCCTAGCACCACCCCGATGTCGAACTCGCCAGACTTTATCGCCCAGTAGCCCGAGAGCATGGACGAGCCGCCCGTGGCGCAACCATTGGAGATGTTGATGAACTGCACGCCGGTCAGTCCCAGCCTCGGCAGGGCGGCGTCGGCGCTGCCCGCAGCGGCCGATCCGCCGAAAGCAAATTGCATATCCGCCCACACGACGCCCGCATCGGCGAGGGCTTCGCGCACCGCGAAAACGCCCTGATCAAGACCGGTCATGGCGGGGTGTCGGCCGAAAGGATGAATTCCAGCGCCGATAATATGCACGTCAGTCATGTTAAATCTTGCTCCTCGAGTCTCGATCAGGCGGGCCGGAACGCGTAAGTTGCGACATCGCCCCGGGTAGAAGTCGGAAAGGCTTCGATCGCCACGCGCATCGGAAGACCGATTTTCAAGGTCGACGGATCGTCGATCAATATGCGGCCTTCGGCGATAACCTGCCCGGCAAATTCCACATAACCCAGCGCGAAGGGCACAAAATTTTTGTCGTCATCGGCGCCGATATAAGGCGGGGTCTTGGGACGAAAACGCTGAACGGTGTAGCTCCACAATTTGCCCACCGGTGCGAGTTCCACGGGATCGTACAACGCCGCGTCAGCGCCACTGGGCATGGGAAAACGCATTTCGCCGTCGTCTCGGCTGCGTCCCGCGATCAATCGTACGCCGTCAGCCCGTTCGACAAAAACGCCATCCGCCACAGCAACGCTCATGCCTAGGTCTCCTCACATTGACTGATCGGCTGGACCATACGCCGTCCATAAAAAAAGTCATCATAGTTTTGTTTAAGCGCACGAGTTTGTTTTTTCGCGCCACCTGTTGGTGAGCCTGGACACGGGCGTTGGGCAGGATGGATGCAATTCTCAACCACTTGGCGCAACTAGAGCTCGAAATCCGGTCGATATGTGTCGCACGAAGCACTGGCCTGTTAGGAAAACCGACGGAGCGTAATTTGCAGGCTGCGCCTTTGCCGTCTCCCGAACAATCACAGGTTCGCTGTAGCCGATCGCGGGCACGGCCCTCTCAGAGCTTGAGAAGTTGTTTGCCGAAATTTTCCCCCTGAAACAGCCGCCGCAGTGTCGTCGGGGCGTTTTCCAGGCCGTGTTGGATGTCTTCCTTGTAGCGAAGCTTGCCCGAGCGGATCCAGTCCACCAACCGGCTGCGCGCCCAGGGAAACTCGGCCTGAAAGTCGGTTAGGATGAAACCCGCCATGGAGGCGCGTTTGAAGATCAGGTTGAAATAGTTCTCCGGACCGGCGGGCATCTTGCCCAGTTCGTAGCGAGAGATACCGCCGCACACGACCACCCGCGCATGCATGGCCAATTGCGCCAAAAGGGTGTTGAACGCGGGACCCCCGACATTGTCCCACAGCACGTCAATGCCGTCAGGCGCCGCCTTGCGGGCCTGATCGCGGATATCACCGGCCTTATAGTCGATCGCCGCGTCGAAACCGAGTTCATCGAGCAGCCACGCGCACTTGGCAGGACCGCCGGCTACCCCCACCACACGACAGCCGGCCAACTTTCCCAATTGGCCGACGACCGAGCCCGTGGCTCCCGCCGCGCCGGTCACCACCAGAGTGTCGCCAGGAAAAGGTTTACCGATCTTGTTCAGACCGAAGAAGGCGGTCAGACCCGTGGTGCCCAGAACCCCTAGATTGGCCGTCAACAGGTCGTCGTTCTCGAGCTTCAGCAATTCTTTGCCCGGCAGGACGGCATAGTCCTGCCAGCGCAGCATACCCGAGACCTTGTCGCCGACCGCGAAATTCGGCGCATTGGACGTTACCACCTCGCCCAGGCCTCCGCCACGCATGACCTCGCCAATCTCGGTGGGCGCGACATAGCCGCCGATGTTTTCCATCCAGCCCTTTTGCGCCGGATCGAACGCCAAGTAGAGGGCCTTCACAAGCACTTCACCCTCGCCAGGCTGGCCCACCGGGGTCGTCACCAGTTTGAAATCGTCGTCGATCAGGCCCCGGCCGTTGGGCCGACCGTTGATGAGCCATTGGCGATTGGTCTGTGTCATGTTTGCAATTCCAGCGTCGACGTTAAGTGGTTCTAACCGAGACGGCGCAGCGGGTCGGAGCCGTCCCACCCGCGGGCCGCATTACGCATCATAGCGAAAAAATCCCGCGTGCCCGGCCCAGGTTGAAGAATTTCCACCATCGTGCCCGGGCCGCCGCCCGTGTCGACATAAATCACCTCGCCGCCGGCCGCCACGCGACCCTCCTGCGCGACGACGGCATTGACCGCAGCGCACGCGGCGCGGGCGTTGGCGATATCCTCCACCAGGATGCAAACGTGGTGTAGGCCCTCACGGCCCGCGTCCCGCCATTCCTTGTAGATCGAGGGTGCATCGTTGTGCTGACGGATCAACTCGATCTGCATGTCTCCCCAATAACCAAGGGCCATGGAAAAATCGATTTCGGATGATGCGCCGCGATAGCGAACGCGCTCCAATTGGACGTGATCGATAGCGAAAAACGGTCCCGCGCCAACCACCTGCGTCCAATATTGCAGGGCTGCGTCGAAATCAGCCGGCACATAGGCCAGCTGCATGATCTCGCCGAGATTCGCTATGCCGCCGCGCCCGCTCACTCCGCGGCCTCGCGCAATTGTGGTTCGCCCGCTGTCACCTGCGGCAGGGGCATGCCAATAGCCTCGGCGATGGATTTGTGAACATTCTGCAAGCTGATTTCCTGTCGTCCATAAATGACACTGCTTCCGGGTGGTAGATGCATGAGATTGCGGTAACCTTCGGCCGAAACGATATAATCCTCCGTGCGCACCACATGCGCCGTTGCATCCCACGCGTCCTCGACCTCCTTGCGGTGTGCGCTCGATTTCACCCCTCCGGGCGCATAGATGGTCTTGTACGTGACGGTCTCGCCGGGCGTTTCGCCAGGAAAATGCCGAAAGGTGGTGTAGTATCGCCGGCCCGGCGATACTGATCCCGCGAACAGAATGGTGTTGGGAAAAATGTAGTGGATGCCGCCAAGGGCGTCGTCGACCCCCCAGTCGTCCTCGGCCTGCTCAGCCCAAGCCTCCATATCGCGAGCGACGAACAGCACGCGGTGGTGTGGGTTGAACTGGTCGTAGACAGTGATGTCGCTACGGAAGTACGGCGCCAAGGTTTGTTTGTGCAGGGCCGCGAAATGATAGCCCTCGCCATAGGTATCGAGGGCGAATTTCCAGTTGGAGGCCACTGGCAGGACGCCGTCCTTGACCCGTTCGGCTTTGTCGAGCTCAAGCAGCTCCAACTGAGCGCCGAAGTCGCCCAGATGAGCATCAATATCCATGATCGACCCAGGCGTGGCCTGCACGAAAACCAAGCCATGGCGTTCCGCCACCGGTACGGCGATCAAATGATCGCTCTCGCCGATCGCGTTGACCCCATCCGCGTCGCAGAATCGGTCAACCTCCGGCGCGGCGGCCAAATGCCCGTCGGTGGCGTATGACCAACCGTGGAACCAGCAGGTGAATAAATTCGCCTTGCCCTCGGCTTCGCGCACCAGCCGCGCGCCCCGGTGTCGGCAAACATTGAGGAAGGCGCGAACCTCGCCATCCCGCCCCCGGACCACGACGATGGGCACGCCGG
>JANXWN010000156.1 GCA_025351125.1 Caulobacteraceae bacterium
CCTGATGATGCGCGAGGGCTTGCTCAAGGAAAACATCGACGGTGAGGCCCTGATGTGGGCCCACCAACGCTTGATCGCGCGCACCGAACAGCGGCGGATATTGATGGTGATCTCCGACGGCGCGCCGGTCGACGACAGCACGCTTTCGGTCAACAGCGGCCACTATCTCGAACGCCACTTGCGCCGGGTGATCGGTGAAATCGAAGGTAAATCTCCGGTCGAACTGATCGCCATCGGCATAGGCCACGACGTCACCCGCTATTACCGCCGCGCCGTGACTATCGTCGACGTGGAACAACTGGGCGGTGCGATTACCGAGCAATTGGCCGCGCTGTTCGAGGAAGAACCCAAAGCCGTGTCGCGCGCCAACGCCGCGCAGCTGGGGCCGCTCCCGAGCGTTCAGGGCGGCGGGACGGTCAAGGTCACGGCGCGAAGGGCGCCGGAGGTGGTGGGGTGAGGTTTGCTTGGCCTTTCCGCGATCACGGCGGTCGGCGTAGGATGGCGGCGGAGAAACGCCATGACCGTGCATCGCCTGCCCCCCGTCGTCGCTACGCTGCGGCCGAGCAACCATCCCTATCTCAATGGCGCGTGGACGCCGCTGCATGAAGAGGTCGATGCCGACGATCTGACGGTGATCGAAGGGCTTATCCCGCGCGATATCGACGGGGTGTATCTGCGCAATACCGAAAACCAGATTCATCAACCGCTCGGCCGCTTTCACCCGTTTGACGGCGACGGAATGATCCACGCCCTGTCGTTTCAAGACGGTCGCGTCCGCTATCGTAACCGCTTCGTACGCACGCGCGGTTTTCAAGCCGAGCAGGAAGCGAAGGGCTCGCTGTGGGGCGGCCTGGCCGATCCGCCCGCCTTAGCCAAACGCCCCGGCTTCGGCGCGCACGGATCGCTCAAGGATTCCTCCAGCACCGACATCGTGATCCACGCCGGTCAAGCCCTTTCGACCTTCTATCAATGCGGGGAGGGCTATCGGCTCGATCCGATGACCCTGGACACCCTCGGGCTCGAACGTTGGGTTCCCATCGACGGGATTTCCGCTCACCCGAAAGTGGATGAGGCGACCGGCGAACTGATGTTCTTCAACTATGCCAAGCACGCTCCGTATCTGCACTACGGATTGGTGGACGCCGACAATCGTCTGGTGACCCTGCAGCCTATCGATCTGGCCGGTCCGCGTTTGCCGCACGACATGGCCTTCACCGAGAATTATGCCATTCTGAACGATCTGCCGATGTTCTGGGACGCCGCGCTGCTGGAGCGCGATATTCACGCCGTTCGCTTGCACGAGGGCCTGCCGTCGCGCTTCGCCTTGATCCCGCGACGTGGCGGCGTCCCGCGTTGGTTCGAAGCGGCCCCGACCTATGTGCTGCATTGGCTCAACGCCTATGAAGACGGCGACGAGGTCGTGCTCGACGGCTATTTTCAGGAAACCCCCATGCCCCCGCCGCTGGCCGACGCGCCGCCGGGCTTTGGCCACATGATGGCCTATCTGGACGAGCGCAGTTTCCGGCCCAAATTGCACCGTTGGCGCTTTAACCTGAGGGACGGGACGACGCGCGAACAACGTCTGGACGAGCGGATAATGGAATTTGGCGCCATCAATCCTCGCCATGCCGGGCGGCCCTATCGCTATGGCTATTCCACCGTCGCCAAGCCCGGCTGGTTCTTGTTCACCGGCTGGATCAAAAACGATCTGATCAGCGGCGAGAGCTGGACGTATGATCTTGCGCCCGGGCGCTACGGCAGCGAGGCGCCGTTCGCGCCGCGCCTCGGGGCCACGGCGGAAGACGACGGCTATTTGGTCAGTTTCATCACCGACGAAAACACTGGGCGGTCCGAGTGCATCCTGCTCGACGCCGCCCGCATCCAAGACGGTCCGGTCTGCCGCATCGCCCTGCCGCACAAAATATGCAGCGGCACCCACGCCTGTTGGGGCGAGCGAGACAAGCTGGCTTAAATGCCCTCCCTTAAAAGGGTGGGAGGGGTAACGCCGGTTTAGGCGCCGGCGGTCGCGCTGGGTCGGGCCTTCACGCGCTCAAACCAGGCGGCAATGTTCGTGTTGTCCGCATTCATCGGTTGACCGACCCCCGCGCCGAACGTCAAAAAGCAATACAGCATTATATCGGCCAGGGTGAAACGGTCGCCGACAATCCAGGTCCGCC
>JANXWN010000225.1 GCA_025351125.1 Caulobacteraceae bacterium
AGTCGGCGCGCTGTTCGGCGTTGAGTTCAGGCAACCGCTTCGCCGCGAAGCGCGGCAGGACCAAGGTTTCAAACGGCCATGTCGCCCAATAGGGAACGATCGCCAGCCAGTGCACCGTCTCCACGACGACACGCGTGCCTAAAGCGGCCTCACGCGCCGCCAAATCGAGCAGCATCGGCGATCGCTGGTCAGCGAACCAGTCGCGCTGGCGTTGATCCTCCTTGGCGCCCTCGGTTGGTATATAGGACGTCGCCCAGATTTGGCCGTGAGGATGGGGGTTCGAGCATCCCATCATCTCGCCCTTGTTTTCGAAGACTTGCACCCAGCGATAGCGCGCGCCGAGATCCGTTGTTTGCTCCGCCCAGGCGCCGATGACCCGACCGATCTCGACAAGCGACAATTCAGGCAGGCTTTTGCCGTGATCGGGTGAAAAGCAGATTACGCGGCTCTCGCCTTGCGCACACCGCGCCTGAAATAAGGGATCGCCGCTCACTTGGGGGGCGGGTGCATCGATGGTCAGCGCCGAAAAATCGTTGTTGAACACGAATACGTCGGCATAGTCGGGGTTACGCTCGCCCGTGACCCGCGCGTTGCCGGGGCAAAGGTAACAATGCGCGTCGTAGGTGGCGCGCGCTGCGGTGTCTGGCGCCTCTTGGCGCCCTTGCCATGGCCGGGTCGCACGGTGCGGCGAGACCAGCACCCAATCGCCCGATAATGGATTGAAGCGACGGTGCGAATGTTCGGTGGCGTCGAAGCTCATCACTGCCCTACAGGTCCGCGACCGATCACGCCGCCAGTTCACTAGCCTTTACACGCGGCGCCGCCAAGGCCGCCCAAATCAACGGGATGGCGGCCAAAACCAAGGCGTCGACACGGCTCGGACTTACCTGCTGCTCAACGGCGACGGCTTGGCCTTGTCAAACCCACCCTAAGCGCCCTATCAGGCCTACAGTTTGTGGGTCTCGAGCGACTTGAGTGTCGTAAGTTTCGTCAACGACGGGGGTATGCCGGCGCCTCGGCGCCAGAGGGCGGTGCGGCGCTGCTTCGGAGGCGTTCTCGCTCCGGTCCACAGATTCGTCTTGAGGGCTCCAAAGCCTGGGAAGTGTTCGCGGTCAACGCCTCATGAAAAGCCTGCTACTGTTTGGCGCAACGGGGGATTTGTCCCGGCGGATGCTGATGCCCTCGCTGTTCGGCCTCGACGCCGATGGTTTATTGCCCGCCGATCTGGTGATTGTCGGCACCGCCCGCAGCGATCTGGACGATGTCGCTTTTCGCAAGTCGATAGCCGAGGCGCTTGCGGATTTTATCGAACCCGAACGTCTTAAATCGAACGACGTCGATCGCTTTTTGCAGCGTTTGCGCTACGTCAGCCTGGATGTCTCGAAGGCCGATCAATTTAACGTCCTGCGCGGCGCTTTGGGCGATTCGCCGGGGCAGAATCTGGCGATTTTTCTATCCACCGCCCCGTCATTGTTTGGTCCAACCATCGCCGGCTTGGAGTGTGTCGGACTGGCAGGCGGCGGCGTGCGGCTAGCGCTGGAAAAACCGCTGGGACACGATCTGGCGTCGAGCCGCGCCATCAACGACGCGGTCGCATCGGTGTTCAAGGAGAGCCAGACTTTTCGCATTGATCACTATCTGGGCAAGGAAACGGTTCAAAACTTATTGGCTCTGCGCTTTGGTAACGCCCTGTTCGAGCCGCTGTGGAATGCGCAGGGCATCAATCACGTCCAGATTACCGTCGCCGAGACCGTGGGGCTTGAGGGGCGATTGGCGTTTTACGATGATGCGGGCGCGGTCAGGGACATGGTGCAAAATCACATGTTGCAGCTCTTGGCCCTGGTGGCGATGGAACCGCCCGCACGGTTTGACGCAACGGCGGTTCGCGATGAGAAGGTCAAGGTCTTGCGCTCGCTGCGGCCCATCGATGCGCAAAACGCGGCCACCCACACGGTGATCGGTCAATATGGCAAGGGAGCCGTCGCCGGTCAGCTAGTCGCGGGCTACGCCGACGAGCTGGGTCACCCGAGCAGCACCGAGACCTTCGTGGCGATTAAAGCGCACATCGACAATTGGCGGTGGAAAAACGTACCCTTTTATCTGCGCACGGGAAAACGATTGCCGGCGCGCAAGACGGAAATTTTCATCCAGTTCAATGACGTACCGCACTCTATCTTTGCTGGATCGGGAGCGAAACTTGCCGCCAACAAACTGATCATCGGGCTTCAGCCCGAAGAAAACGTTCGACTAGAACTGATGACCAAGGAACCTGGTCTGGACCGCGCCGGTATGCGGCTGCGTGAAGTTCCGTTGGACATCAGCCTTCCCAACGCCTTCGCCGACGTGCGCCGCCGGATCGCCTACGAGCGTCTGCTGCTGGACTTGCTGGAAGGCGATCCGACGTTGTTTGTGCGGCGGGACGAGGTCGAGGCGCAATGGACCTGGATCGACGCCATCCGCGCCGGCTGGAAGGCCGACGGCATGGAGCCGAAAGCCTACGGCGCCGGCTCATGGGGCCCGTCCGCCGCGATTGCGCTGACCGAGCGCGACGGGGTAACGTGGCACGACTAGGATCGATACCGCAACCTGGCCGTTGCACTATGTCCTGGCTCCGCGGGGACGGGTCGTTAGGCCTTAGTTCTAAGTGGCGGCGAGAGAGCCGAGACCGCCGCCGCACGGAACCGAACGGGCACCCGCCACGCCTATCTAGAGTCCGAAGTCATGCCGATTAACCCCGTTGTCTCCGCCGTCACCGACCGCATTATCGCGCGAAGCGCGACGAGCCGCGCGGCTTATCTCTCGTTGATTGCCCGGGAACGCCGGAACGGGGCCGAACGGCCCAATCTGAGCTGCGGCAACCTTGCGCACGGATTTGCGGCCGCCGGCGATGACAAGTCGGCCATCCGCGGCGGTGCCGCCATGAACCTCGGCGTCATCACCGCTTATAACGACATGCTCTCGGCGCATCAGCCGTACGGCCGCTATCCCGAAACGATCAAACTTTACGCCCGTGAAAAAGGCGTCACCGCTCAGGTCGCCGGTGGCGTCCCGGCCATGTGCGACGGCGTCACACAAGGCCAAGTCGGCATGGAGCTGTCGTTGTTCAGCCGTGACGCCATCGCCCTGTCAACGGCGGTGGCGCTCAGCCACGGTATGTTCGAGGGCGCCTTGATGCTTGGCATTTGCGACAAGATCGTGCCGGGCTTGCTGATCGGCGCGCTTCGTTTTGGGCATCTGCCCGCCTTATTAGTTCCCGCCGGTCCGATGCCGTCCGGTCTAGCCAATAAAGAAAAGCAGAGGGTCCGCGCCCTGTTTGCCGAAGGCAAGGCGACCCGCGAGGATTTGCTGGACGCCGAGGCCGCCAGTTACCACACCGCCGGGACGTGCACGTTTTACGGCACGGCCAACTCCAATCAAATGCTGATGGAGGTGATGGGTCTGCATGTTCCAGGCGCCGCTTTCGTCAATCCGGGAACCAAGCTGCGCGCGGCTTTGACCCGGGCTGCGGTGCACCGGGTCGCGCAGATCGGGTGGGACGGCGATGATTATCGGCCGCTTGGCCGCTGCGTCGACGAAAAGGCCATCGTCAATGCCGCCGTGGGGCTGTTGGCGACCGGAGGCTCGACCAACCATGCCATCCACATCCCGGCGATTGCCCGGGCCGCGGGCATCGTCATCGACTGGGAAGATCTCGATCGGCTATCGCACGCGACGCCCTTGCTGGCGCGGATCTACCCAAATGGCGCCGGCGACGTGAATGGCTTTCAAGCGGCGGGCGGCATGGCCTTTACCATCCGCGAGTTGCTTGGCGCCGGCCTGCTGCACGGCGACATCCTTACGGCGGGATCGACCGATTTCGCCGATTTCGCGCGTGCTCCCGGTTTGCAAGGCGACAGCCTCGTGTGGTCGGACGCCCCCGCCACGAGTCGCGATGAGACCATGTTGCGGCCCGCCGCCGCGGCTTTTTCGGCGGACGGCGGGATGAATCTGGTGACCGGCAACCTGGGCCGCGCCATCATCAAGACCAGCGCGGTGGACGAGGCCTATCTCACCATCGAAGCGCCAGTGCGAATCTTCGCCGATCAACTCAGCGTGCAGGCGGCTTTCAAGGCGGGCGAGTTGGACCGTGACGTTATCGTGGTCGTGCGGTTCCAA
>JANXWN010000231.1 GCA_025351125.1 Caulobacteraceae bacterium
ATAGTGGGTCGTGCCGGAGATATTTCGCGTGCCGCCCGAACCGGCGCCCGCCTCGTCGATCGCCTGATGCATTGCCTGGAGAATGACCGGGTTTTGTCCCTGACCGAGGTAATCGTTGGAGCACCAGACGACCACATCGCCGGTCTCGCCGCGCGGCGAGGTCCAGGTCGCCATCGGGAAATTTCCGCGATGACGTTTAAGATCGGCGAATACGCGATAGCGGCCCTCGCCGCGCACCTGCTCCACCGCGCCTCTAAAAGCGGCCTTATAGTCCATCACAATCCCGCGCTCCGCGCCAAACTTTCGCGCCGTCCGGTGTCATAAATCGACGAGCCGACCGCGCATAAGCTGCAATATCGCCGAAAAATCTTTCTGACCATAGCCCTGCGCTTCAAACAGCGCATACAGCGCTTGGGCTTGCGCGCCCAATGGCGTCGCCGCGCCGCTTTTAGCCGCCGCCTCCTGCGCCAACTTCAAGTCCTTCGACATCAGGGCGGTCAGAAAGCCGCCTTCGTAATTCCGATTGGAAGGGGCCGATTCCACCCCGCCGGGCCACGGGCAATAGGTATTGAGGCTCCAGCACTGACCGGAAGATTTCGAAGCGATATCGAAAAAACGCATAGGGTCGAGGTCGAGTTTTTCGGCCAGGGCGAAGGCTTCGCATACGCCGATCATCGAGATGCCCAGCAACATATTGTTGCAAATCTTGGCCGCCTGACCGGCGCCGGACTGACCCGCATGAATCGTCACGCGCGCCATGGGCGCCAAGGCCGCCTCCACCGCCGGATAATCGGCGTCGGCGCAACCGACCATGAAGGCCAAGGTCCCGGCGTCGGCCGCCATGATCCCGCCGCTGACAGGCGCGTCGGCAGGGCGAAGTCCTTTTTTTGACGCCTCGACGGCGACAAGACGGGCGCTCTCGACGTCGATGGTGGAGCAATCGATAATCAGGGCTCCGGGTTTGGCGTGAGGCAGAATTTCGCTGCCCCACACCGCTCTAACCGCGGCGCCGGCTGGCAACATAGTGATCACGGTGTCGGCGTCGGTTAGAGCCTGCGCCGTCGACGCGGCCCGTTGGCATCCCGCCGCCACCGCGCGATCCAACGCCGTCGCCGACAGGTCAAACGCCCAAACCGTCTGCCCCGCCTTCGCCAGATTGGCCGCCATCCCGGCGCCCATATTGCCAAGTCCGATAAACGCGGTGGAGGTCATGCATGAATCTTCATGGGATATAGCAAACGTAAGACTGAGCGCACCGGCGGCTCCGCCCTTCCCGCGAAGGCGGGAGAGACGGTTTTTGAAGCAGTTCGCGTGTTGTCGCTACGATCGTCACGGCTTCTTGAACACATAGACGAACTGATCGGTCTTGCCGCGGATAGAGGCGTCGAACACCAATTTGGTGCGAGGGTCGGCGGGGTTGCGCAGAAGATCGCTCTCGCGCACGAATTTGAAGCCCGCTGCCGTCATATCCTTCTTTACCACGGCCGCATCGATGCGGTGGGTGGTGTTGGTGGATGCTATGCCGGTCCCGTCCGGAGCGGAATGATCGACAATCACGAACAGTCCGCCGGGCTTTAGAGCCTTGAATACCGCCTTGTTAAAAGTCGGCACGTCCGCCGGGGCCATGAAAGGATCGTAGAGGTCGTGATAATTCTGGCGGATCCACACGACGTCGGCTTGGCCGGGGATGGTGAAACTGTTCGTTGGGGCGATGAAGGCGGTCACGTTGGGATGATCGGCCATCGGGTGCGATCCATTGGCGGGAAGAGGCGTCTTTATTTCCTTGGTGATCTCGGTCGGAATGAACATGTAGACCTTGCCGGTCGGCCCCACGGCGTCGGCGAACAGGCGATCGTAATAGGGGCCGGGGAAGACGTCGACGACGGTCTGGCCGGGCTTGACGCCGATGAAGCTCAGAAGTTCGGCCGGCTTGCGCGCGGCATCCAGATCGCGGTCGGCCTGGGTGCGGGCCGGATCGTCGATCGCCTTGGCGATGTTCGCGGAAACTTCGACGGGTGCGCTGAAGGCGGACGCGCCGCCAGCCAACAACAGCGCCGCCACAACGCCGCTCAGAAGGTGTTTTCGCATGGTCGTCTCCTCATGTCGTTCCATTGTTAAGACGGATCGTAGCCCAATTGATGCATAAAGTCAGGAGCCTCCTGTGAAAGGGTCGCGCGGCGCCCTGTCAAGCGTGGCCAATCGGGCGTCTGGTGACGGAACCAGGTCGATTGGCGTTTGACGTAACGTCGGGTGTCGCCTTGGGATCGGGCGAGGGCTTCCTCGCGGCTTATCTCGCCGCGAAGGAACGCCGAAATCGGCGCCACGCCGAGCGCCTTCATGGCAGGGAGGTCCGGATCCAAATTGCGCGCCGCGAGGACGGCGACCTCCTGGTGCACGCCCTCGTCGAACATTGAACTGAGTCGGGCGTTACAGCGCGCGTAGAGTTCGGCGCGCGGTGGATCGAGGATCACCCCGCGCCAATCGGCGGCGGCGAGCGGAGCGCCGACGGCGGAGCGCCAGTCGCTCAGACCGCGCCCCGTCGCGGCGTGCACCTCAAACGCGCGCGTCAGGCGTTGCCGGTCGCCGGACGAGATGCGCGTCGCCGAAGCCAAATCGACGCGCGCCAGCCGGGCGCGAAACGCCGCTTCGCCCAAGTCTTCATACAGCGCAGCGATGAAGGCGCGCACGGCGGGCGAGACGGGAGGAATATCGGCGAGGCCTTCGGTCAGGGCGCGGAAATACAGGCCCGTCCCGCCCACGATGATGGCCGTTTGTCCCCGCGCGGCGATCTCGCGCAAGACCGCCGCCGCCGCCGTCAGCCAACGTCCGACCGACCAGGCGTCCGCGGCGTCGGCGACGCCGAACAAGTGATGGGGCGCCCGCATCTCGTCCCGCCGTGACGGGCGGGCAGTCAGGATCCGCAGATCGGCGTAGATTTGCATGGAATCGGCATTGACGATCTCACCGCCGATCGCCTCGGCGATGTCGAGGGCCAGGGCTGTTTTCCCGCCGGCGGTGGGTCCCGCGATCAATCGGACCGTCGCGCGGGCCCCCTTCATCGCGCGGCGACATCCCGGCGGCGGATCAAGCTTTGGCCAACGGCGTCTGAGACCGGCGCCGGCGCGGCCCGCAACACTTCGACGGCGACGCCCGATTGCGCGAGCGTGTCGGCTAGGTCGCGATCGGGTTTCGCGCTGACCACGACGATCAACCGACCCGTCCGTGCCTGCTCAGCCAAAGCCGCCGCGTTCGGCCCAGGCGGAGCGATGCGTTCGGCGTCGCGCCGAAGATGCGCCGCCAAAATTTCCGCGGCGTCCGGGCCCGCGACGGCGATGTCAGCAATATTGAGCGCCCGCGCGGCACGCAGGGAGATTAAGTCCGCCTGTTCCGGCACGGCGATAAAAGTGACCCTGCCGACGGCGCTCCAGCCCTGGGCGATGGCCTCGGCTAAGCGCCGAGAAGCGAGGTCGACGTTCCCGGCCGCCGCTGCGTCCGCCGCCGGTCCGGTCAGCGCGGCGCGCAGAAAGGCCCGACGGTGGGCAAGATCTGGAAACGCCGCGCGCAGAGTTTCGCGCTGCTCACCCAGCAGGGCGGCAATTTGACCCGCCCCTTGCGGAATGCGCATTTCGATCTCGGCGCGCAGCAGCGAAGCCATCAAGGGCGCCGCGCCCGCCGTGCCAATCGCCGCCACTACCTGTCCGCGATCAATGATCGCCGGGGTGTAGAAGTCGGAGTGTTCCGGTCGGTCGACCACGTTCAAGGGCGCCCCCGCCGTGCGCGCCGCCGCGCTCGCCGCCTTCAGGAAATCGACGTCGAAACTGGCCACAAAGATCAAGTCCGCGCCCGCATAGGCTTGCGGATCCAGCGCCGCGTCGCCGATAAGCCGCACGACCGTCGCCGGCGAGCCCGCGAACAACCGCGCCTTAATCTCCGCCGGCTCACCCTCGCCGGCGACGACCACGCGGCGACCCTGCAGGGGATAAAAGGCGGGGAAAGTCTCCATCGCGGCAATCTAGGCGGATTTGTCGGGGACGGCCAACGGAACGAGGTGGGCGAGACGCCCACCCTCCGTCCAACCTCGTCTCAGGATGGGGCGCCTTAGCTTATCTGTTGAACGCGGCGCGGTAGCTATTCGGGCAGCAGGCTTGTCGCCCTCGTCCTAAGCCGCAACGGCTTTCCTTAGCGCCTCGTTGATCCGGGATTGCCACCCCGGCCCGGACTCGCGGAAGCGCTCGATCACATCGCGGTCGATGCGCAGGCTGACCAGTTGCTTGTTCGAGCCCGCCGGGCGCCCGCGCGTCTTCGGAAATGCAACCAAGATGTTCGCGGGAATATCCGAGCCGCGCGCCGCGCAGGTAAAATCGTCCGTGGTCCACTCGGGGCTGTCTTCGTCCATGACCACCGGCTTACGAGACATAGCGCTTCATCTCCTTTGCATGGGCCCGTCGCAGGCTGATCACCCGGACCACGCCGTCGCGATCCGTGCCGGCGACACAGCAGGCCACGCCATCAATCAGACCGTAAAGTCGAAAGCGCGGTTCGGGGAACCGGTCGTCCGACACATAAGGCCAGAACATCGAGATCGGCGGCCCGGGCGAGAGACAGGCCATGCTTGGCGAAATTGGCCTCGTCCTTGGCGGGATCGAACTCGATGTTCATCGTAATTTATGTAGCTATAAAAATAAATTTGGGCAGGAGACAGGATTCGGCAATCACATCGCGGCGACGAGTTCCATCAACCGGCCTCCCGCGATGTCGGAAGGCCTTTGTTGCTGTCGACCTTGAGCGCTTCCAGTTCGTGAACCGGGGCGCTCGCGTGGACTTTCAATCGCGCAAGCCGCGATCAGCACTTTTGCCGCTCGCGATTTCAAGTTAACATCGTTCAGACGAATGGGGAGACGCACGATCATGGCCGCGACGCTGGACATCAATGGCAAGCCGGTGACGGTGCAGGCCGCGCCGGAAACTCCCCTGCTGTGGGTTTTGCGCGACGAACTGGGGCTGACTGGCACGAAATACGGCTGCGGCATCGCCCAGTGCGGGGCCTGCACGGTGCACGCCAACGGCGCGGCGATTCGCTCGTGTCAGGCGCCGATCGGCAGCCTCGCGGGGGTCAAGATCACCACCATCGAAGGTTTGGCCGGGACCCATCCGCTGCAGGCCGCCTGGGTTAAACTTGATGTGCCACAGTGCGGTTATTGCCAATCTGGCCAGATCATGTCCGCCGCCGCCTTGCTGGCCAAGACGCCAAAGCCGGCTGATGGCGATATCGACGCGGCGATGAGCGGCAATATCTGTCGCTGCGGCGCCTATCAGCGCATCCGCGCCGCCATCAAGGACGCCGCCGGCGTCGTCGCGGCATAAAGGGGGTCAAAGACCATGAACGCGCCCGTCAAACACATCACCGCCGCCCTTACCACGCGCCGCCAGATGATGGTAATTTCCGCCGCCGCCGCCGGGGGCGCCCTGCTGGTCGGCTGTTCGCCCGCCGATATGTTGGCGATGGGAGCGGACAACAAGCATTTCGGCCCGTTCGGGCCGTTCCTGCGCATCGACGCCGACGGCGTGGTGAGCGTTGTCAATAAGCACATCGAGTTTGGCCAAGGCAGCCACGCCGGCCTGGCGGCAATCGTCGCCGAAGAGCTGGGCGCCGACTGGGACAAGATTAAAGTGGTTCAATCGGCGGCTAACGCCAAGGTCTACGCCAATCTCGATCAAGGGGTGCAGGGCACCGGCGGCTCGTCGGCTATTCACAATTCCTGGGACCAATTGCGCAAGGTCGGCGCGGCGACTCGCGCGATGTTCGTCTCCGCCGCCGCCGCCCGCTGGAAAGTAGCCGCTGACGAAATTTCCGTGACCAACGGCGTGGTCGCCCATCCATCGGGCCGCTCGGCGAGCTTTGCCGATCTCGTGGCCGACGCCGCCAAGGTGGCCCCGCCCGCGTCCCCCAAGCTAAAAGACCCCAAGGCCTACACCTTGATCGGCACCGACCGGGTCAAGCGTAAGGACAGCTTGGCCAAGGCTACGGGGACCGCGCGGTTTACCCAGGACGTGCGTCTGCCCCACATGCTGACCGCGATGGTTGCCCATTCGCCGCGTTTCGGCGGCAAGGTAAAGTCCTTCGACAGCGATGCGGCGAAGAAGATTCCCGGCGTGACTGACGTATTCGAAATCCCCACCGGCGTCGCGGTCGTGGCGCAAAACACCTATGCGGCGCGGCAAGGACGCGATGCCCTGAAGGTTGAATGGGACGACGCTCACGCCGAAATGCGCAGTTCCGACGCCATCCTGGCGACCTATAAAGGCCTAGCGTCCGGCAAGACGGCGACCACGGACAAGTTGAAATGGCAGGCGTTCGACAGCCATGGCGTCGGTGTCGCGCCCGGCGACGGTAAGGTGGTGGAGGTTAGTTATGATTTCCCCTTTCTTGCCCACGCGCCGATGGAACCGATGAATTGCGTCGCCGAAACCGGCGCCGGCCGGACCAAATTGACCTCGGGATCGCAAATCCCCACGCTTGATCAACTCAACACGGGGATGATTGTCGGCGTTCTGCCCGGCTCGGTCGAGGTGGAGACCTTGTTTGCCGGCGGGTCGTTCGGGCGCCGCGCCAACTTCAAATCCGACTACGTCACGGAGTGCGTGCATATCGCCAAACACGTCGGCGGCGGTCGGCCGGTCAAACTGGTGTGGACGCGCGAAGACGATATGACCGGCGGTTATTACCGACCCATGGTGCACCATGCGGTCAAGGTCACCCTGGGCGCCGACGGCTATCCGGCCCACTGGCATCACCGTGTCGTCAGTCAGAGCCTGATGAAGGGCTCGCCGATGGGGAAAAAGGGCGTGGACGAAACCGCGGTCGAAGGCGTTTTGGGCTCGCCCTATCTGAGGGCCACGCCAGTCGTCGACGCTCAGGTCATTTTGCCCGACAGTCCCATACCGGTGTTGTGGTGGCGCTCGGTGGGCGCCACCCATTCCGCTTTCGTCATGGAGCACACCATCGATCAATTAGCCCACGCCGCCGGCAAGGACCCTGTCGATTATCGCCGTACACTGTACACCAAGACCGGCGCGACCAGGCGGTTGGCGACACTCGATCTGGCGGTGGCGAAGGCGGGGATCAACCCGACCGCCGGTTACACCCGCGGCGTAGCCGTGCATGAGTGCTTTGGTTCGGTCGTCGCTCAGATCGCAGAGGTGAAGATGGAGGGTTCGGTCCCCCGTGTCGGGCGCGTGGTTACCGCGATCGACTGCGGCACGGCCGTTTCGCCGGATCAAATCGCCGCCCAAATGGAGGGGGGAACATGTTTTGGCTTGTCGGCCGCGCTGTACGGTCAAATCACCCTGAAAGACGGCGTCGTCGAGGAGAAAAATTTCGACGCCTATCGCGTTCTGCGCATGAGCGAGGCGCCCCATGTTGAAACCTTTATCGTCCCGTCCACCGCCCACCCCAGCGGCGTGGGCGAGCCGGGCACGCCGGTTATCGGTCCCGCGGTCGCCAACGCGATCTTGGCTATCACCGGCCGGCCGACGACCAGCTTGCCGTTCGTCAAGGGTTAGAAACCTTGCTTGATGACGTTAGCGTCACTCTGGCCACGGACGCGGAAAAGCCCCTGATCGTCGGGCTGATCCAGTTCTATATTTACGACTTTTCGGACCTGGAGCCGGCGAATAGCGAGCGATTTGAGCCGGGCTCCGACGGCCGATTTACTGACTATCTGGATGTCGAACGTTATTGGGAGGACCCAAAGTGCGCGGCTTTGCTCATTCGGCGCGGCGATCGCGCTGTCGGCTTCGCCTTGCTCAACACCCTGTCACACAGCGGCGGCGCGATCGATCGCAACATGGGCGAATTTTTCGTCATGCGAAAACATCGACGCGGCGGCGTGGCCAGCGCGGCGGCTCGCGCGATATTCCGCCTCTATGGCGGACGATGGGAGGTCGCCATCGCAGAGCGCAATCAGGGCGCCGCGATTTTTTGGCCCCGCGCCATCGCGGCGACGCCAGGCGTAACCGGCTTGACCACGCTGCAGGGCGATGGAATCCGCTGGACGGGCCCGATCCTGTCGTTCACGACCGAGGCGGGCAACGACGGCGCGCCGTCAGAGCAAACTTTCAATCGATAGTCGCTTGCGATCGGACGGGCAGGAGCGATTTCTCAGGGCTGGCGAAGGAGCGTTCGCCTAGCCTATGCTTGAGGCGCGATCGCTTACTGCAGATTCGGAGAAAACGCGCCCCATGACCGCCCCCACTTGGCCCGCCATGTCGATTGCTCAGGCCCACGTCCTTCTGACCGCGCCGGGATCGC
>JANXWN010000239.1 GCA_025351125.1 Caulobacteraceae bacterium
GGCGCCGCGGCCGGCTGCTCGCCCAAACGAACATAGACCGAGGCAATCCGCTGGTCCGCGGTCCGCATGGCGCTGGTAATGTCGCGTATCGCGCCGCCTACATCGTCGACCGTCAAGTCGGCCCGAAATTCCACGGTCAAAACGACTAAGATCGCCCGCGGGCCGAGGTGCAGGGTGGCGATCTCGATGGTCCGCACGACCCGCCGTTCCTGGTGCAATACACCGCGCAACAGCGCCAAAACCGGCGATGATACCGCCTCTCCCGCTATCAGACTACGGGTTTCGTTCGCGAGAACCGCGGCGACCGCGGTCATGATCAAACCAATGCCGACCGAAGCGGCTCCGTCGGCCCACGCGACGCGCAGGATCGATGCCCCTAACACTCCCATAGCCGCTAGCACCAAACCAATCAGCGCCGCGGAATCTTCTAGCAGGCTGGCATAAAGGCTAGGGTCCTTGGACAGCCGAATAAATGACCACAACGGCGTACCTCGTCCGCGCACCATTCGCTTGAATTCTTTATACCCCGCTGAAAACGACAAGCCTTCGAATACGGCGGCAATGGCCAGGACGGCCAGACTGATCCACGGCGCGCCGATCGGACCGGGATGAATGATGTGCCGCACACCTTGATAGAGCGACGCCACGCCACCCAGCAAAAGCACCATCAGCGCCACGACGAACGACCAAAAATAGGCCTCCATGCCATACCCTAGCGGATGCCCGGCATCGGCGGGTTTTCGGCTACGGGCTTCGCCCGCGAGCAAAAGCAGCTGGTTGACCGAGTCGACGACCGAATGGATCGCTTCGGTCAGCATGGCGGTCGAGCCGGAAAGGACGAAGGCGGCGAATTTTGCCGTCGCAATCAGCACATTTCCACCAAGAGCCACCAGCACGACGCGTACTGGACCCGTGATTGGGGTTGCTTTCCCCGCCGCGGCGGGTCGCGGGGTTGATTGTTTTTGCGAAGGATGGCTCTGGTCGTTCAATGGCTGAGCAAAACAAGGCAATTGTCTTGGCGGATCAGATCGCGGGCTACGTTTCTGACCATCAACTCGCCGATCCGACTGTGGCCATTACCGCCCGCGACGACGGGGTCGGCCTCGAAGCTGACGGCTTCCTCCAAAAACTCAACAATATGGCGTCAACCCGTCGGGCGATATCCACCGCGCAGTGCAACCGCTCGTGCGCCCACTCATTGGCTTGAACGCGCACCAGTATCGCGGCGTAGGTCATGACCGATTCTGAAGCGCGAAATGCCGCGCGGCGGAGGGAGGAGAGGCCGCGATTAGGCCGCCATTTGCAGGCCGCTGTCCGCGCGCTCTCGGGCGCCGTTCGGAAGGCGCGTCAGTTCCGACTCTGCAATAATCGAGGCCATCGCAAGGCTCGCTTCGCCCCGTTCGGCCTTAAGGTCGCCTTCGGCCAACAGCGCGCCGAGCGTCTGACGGGCGCGACTAACGCGGCTCTTGATTGTGCCAAGCGCGCAATCGCAAATCTGCGCCGCTTCGTGGTAAGGTAATCCAGCGACGGTAATCAGATTCAGCGCTCGGCGTTGTTCCTCGCTCAGTTCAAGCATGCCGCGACGAACGTCGTCGAGTTCCAGCGGCGCTGCAGGATTAGTGTGTGCGACCAGAGTGTCCTCGGCCAATTGCGGGTCGAGGTACGTGATCCGCCACGAGCGGCGTTTGTCGGAATAAAACTGATTGCGGACGATCGTCAGCAGCCAAGCCTTCATATTCGATCCGGCGATATAGCTGTCGCGGCGGCGCCAGGCCCGCGCTAACGCAGCTTGGGTAAGGTCTTCAGCATCCGCCGCGTTGCGGCACAGATGTCGGGCGAATGAACGCATCCGCGGAATAAGAGCGACGAATTCGCCTTCGTCAAAGGCTGCCAAATCGGCGGGTATTGCAACGGTGCCCATAATCAGTTCCCACATCGAATGTTGTCGTTTTACAGACGCAGCCCCCGAATCGACCGTGGTCGATCTCTTAGGGGCTGACACTCGAAGATTAAGCGGCAAGACTGGTCCTGCGAAAGGCTCGGAAACTACTTACGAAAAGCCGACGCCATGGGCTCAAGCGCGGCGAGACCAGCGATGCCAAACGACTGACGGGCCGCCCGCCAATCCGAAATAGAAGCCGATATCGTAAGCGACGCCGACGGCCTTGATCTCGTAGAGATGCAGGCGCCACGGTAACAAATGCGGCAAAAACCGATTGACGATCTCGCCGAGCAGAGTCAGCGGGGCAATTATTCCATGCCAAAATCCAAGCAATAATTGCGCAACGACGCCGCCCCCGGCGGCGTGCGCGGATTCGCCCGAACCGGCCACGCAAGCGCTCAAAGAAAGCACCAGCACGGTGACAAAAATGGTTTTTACCGCTTTTCCCATAAGGACCTCTCCAATGCTCAGGTCAGTTTCATCGTCGCGAACATGCCGATCGCCGCCGCCGCCATCACGGTCGTGGCGAGCCAACCGACCAACCGCAGTCCGCCGGGCAGTACGAAGCGACCCATGGCGTCCTCGCGGCTCGATAACAGCATCATCATGGTCATGACCGGAACGGCCACGACGCCGTTAATCACCGCGCTCCAAAACAGGGCTTTGATGGGGTCGATATGAATCACGTTCAGGCCAATGCCGACGCCGAAAGCCAGAGCGATGACAGCGTAAAACTGGGGGGCGCGGCCGGGTTTTCGGGCCAGACCAACGTGCCAGCCGAACGCCTCGCCCACCGCAAAGGCGGCTGAGCCGGCCAAAACAGGCACGGCCAATAGTCCGGTGCCGATAATCCCCAGCGCGAAAACTAAAAAAACTAACGGGCCGGCAATCGGCTTAAGGGCCTGCGCGGCCTGGGCGGAGGTCTGGATGTCCGTTACCCCGTGCGCGTGTAAGGTGGCGGCGGTGGTAATAACGATAAAAATGGCCACGGCGTTGGACAGAAACATCCCGACATAGGTGTCGATCCGTATACGACGAAACTCCGATTTGGCTTGGCGCGGGGCACGCTCCAGCGGCCTGGCGCCGTCGCGTTCCTTGACCTCCTCGACCTCCTCCTGCGCTTGCCAGAAAAACAAATATGGACTGATCGTCGTGCCGAGGATGGCGACGACCACGGTCAAATAATCCGAGTTCAATCGAATATCTGGCACGATCAGATGATAGGCCACCGTCGCCCAAGGCATCTTCACGGCAAACGCTACGCCGACATAAGCGAACAGCGACAAAGTTAACCATTTCAGCCATGAAACGTAACGCGAGTAGCGAAGAAAAACCTCGAGTAACAATGACAGAAAACCAAAACCAGCGACATAAACTAATAGCGGCCCGCCGATAAGCAACTTTAGCGCCGCCGCCATGGCGCCAAGATCCGCGCCCAAATTGACGATATTCGCGCCCACCAGCAGCGCCACC
>JANXWN010000243.1 GCA_025351125.1 Caulobacteraceae bacterium
CCGCTGGTGGTGTACCACGGGACAGATCGGGAGATAGATTCTTTTGACAAAAATAAATTCGGGAAAAACATCAATCACCCCGCCGCGCAAGGCGAATTCGCCACGTTCCGATACCGTTGAGGCGCGCTGATAACCATTGACCGCAAAATATCGCTCCAGGTCGGCGATATCGACGCTGGCGCCGACGCGCGCCGAATAACCCGCCTGCTCTATAACGTGCCGCGCCGGCGCCCGCTGTGCGAGGGCCGCGGCGGTAGTAATCAGAAGCACCGACTTTTTAGGCTCGAATCCTCGCGTCAGTCGCGTCAAAGTCGACATCCGCGCCGCCGCCACGCCGGGCGATGGTCCGACGCGGTCATAGGGCAGACAATCCCAGGCCGGGAAACGGATAACTTCGACCTCCGGCGCGAAGAACGTCAGGGCCGCCGCGAACGCCGAAGCGCGCGAGCCGTCCCGCGCGATAAAAACGGTTAACCCCCCGCGCGCGCGGGCGATATCGCCCATCACCAGCGCGTCAAACCCCTCCGGCGCGCCGGTAAGGGTCAGATCGCCGGGATCACCGGTGACCCGTTTGAGAATCTGGGGGCTGGTCAGGCCCCGCCGTTCCGATAAGGCGTCGACGGTCGGCACCCTACTCGCCTCGCGTCGCCGGGTCTTCCGCCCACGGGCGGAACGCGCGCAGCCGCACGATCAACGCGGCGTCCTGCCCCTCGGGAGTCGGAGCCGACCCCAATATCCAGGCGTAAATGTCGTGGTCCGGCTGATCGAGCAGCAGTTCAAACGCGTCCAACTCCGCCGCCGCCATCGACGGGGCATAGCGATCCGCAAACGGCCCCAAGATCAGATCGGCTTCGCGAAATCCCCGTCGCCAAGCGCGGAACTTGATCCGCCCCAGCCTTGGGTCATTCATCAGCGGCGCCTTGGGGTGCATCTTCCGCGTCGCGAAAATACGGTTCCACCGGGCCTTGAAGCTTGATCGTCATCGGTTTGCCGCGCCGGTCCACCGTCGTGCCGACGCTTAACCGGACCCAGCCTTCGCTGACGCAATATTCGTCGACATTGGTCTTATCGACCCCCTTAAACCGCACCCCCACGCCACGTTCCAACAGGGTGGCATCGTGGAAGGGGCTCTCGGGATCGATCGCCAAGCGGTCGGGGGGCGTCTCGCTCATATCGATTACAAACCTTTGGCCGCAAGCCACAACCGCGGCTGTGGCGCCGCTTGATATAGAGCCTCCGGCCCGTGGTCTATCCCGGCCGTCAAGCCACAAGCGGTTGGGGGTGCGTTTTAGGGGCGACAATCCGCTACACTGTGCGCATGCGCCCCCAAGCCCTCTTCCCGCTGTTCGGCCCGATCACGACGCTCAAGGGCGTCGGAGACCGGGTGGCGCCGTTGTTGCGCAAGGTGGCCGGACCCCTGGTGCGCGATGTGCTGTTTGTCGCGCCCACAAGTGTGGTTGTGCGACAAGCGGCTCAGGCGGCGCGTTTGATCGAGGGCGCGGTGCAGACCCTGACGTTGACGGTCGAGTCGCACCAAAAACCGGCGCGCGGCGGCCAGCCCTGGAAAATCCGCGCGTTCGACGAAACCGGCTTCGTGCATCTAGTGTTTTTCAAAGGCGTCGGCGCGCATCTGGAACAGCGCAATCCGGTCGGTTCGGTGCGGGTGGTCAGCGGCAAGGTGGAGCGGTTCGGTGCCGTGCCGCAAATCGTTCACCCCGATTACATGATCGCGGTCGAGCGGGCCGACGATATTCCCGCCATCGAAGCGATTTATCCGGCCACGGCCGGCCTGCCGTCGCGCACCATCCGGCGGATCGTGTCGCACGCGCTGGAGCGGGCGCCGGTGCTCCCCGAATGGCAGGACGCGGCGTGGCTGGCGCGCGAGCGCTGGCCGTCGTGGCGCGAGGCCTTGACCGCCCTGCACGCGCCGACGTCGGAGGCCGAGGTTTCGCTGCTGTCGCCGCATCGGCGACGGTTGGCCTACGACGAATTACTGGCGCATCAACTGGCGTTGGCGCAACGCAAGCTGGCGCAACGCGCCGATCCTGCCCCCGTGATCGCCACCGGCGCCTTGGCCGATCGCGCACAGGCCGGCCTGCCCTACCGCCTGACCGGCGCCCAGGCGCGGACCCTCGCGGAAATTCGCGGCGATCTGCAGTCGGGTCGGCGCATGACGCGTATCGTGCAGGGGGACGTCGGCGCCGGTAAGACGGTTGTCGCCCTTTTGGCCATGATCGATGTCGCCGCGAGCGGGCGACAATCGGTGCTCATGGCGCCGACCGAAATCCTCGCGCGGCAGCATTTCGACACCCTCGCCGGGCGTTTAGCGGCGCTCGGAATAAAAACCGTTTTGTTGACGGGTCGCGATAAGGGTGGGTCGCGCACGGAACGGCTGGCCGATTTGGCTTCCGGTCACGCTTTGGTCGCCATCGGCACGCACGCTTTGTTCCAAGATGACGTCGTGTTTCACGATCTCGCGTTAACGGTGATCGATGAACAGCACCGGTTCGGCGTGAGCGAGCGGCGGCGCCTGCGCGGCAAGGGGGAGGCGGCGCACATGCTGGCCCTGTCGGCGACGCCGATCCCACGCACGCTGGAGTTGACGGTGTTTGGCGACCTCGACGTCTCGCGGCTGGACGAAAAGCCGCCGGGCCGCACGCCGGTCGCGACGCGGGTCGCGCCGATGCCGCGCCTGGGCGACGTGATCGCGCGGCTGCGCGAAGCGGTGGCCCAGGGGGCGCAGGCGTTTTGGATTTGCCCACTGGTCTCGGAGTCGGAACTCCTCGACGTCGCCGCGGCGGAAGCGCGCTGTGCCGTGTTGAAGACGATCTTTGGTGACGCCGTAGGCCTCGTCCACGGACGCCTGCCAAGTGCCGCCAAGGACGAGGTCATGGCCCATTTCGTGGACGGCAAGTTGCGCGTACTGGTGGCCACGACAGTCGTCGAAGTCGGCGTCGATGTGCCCAACGCCTCGATCATGATCATCGAACAGGCCGAACGCTTCGGGCTGGCGCAATTGCACCAGTTGCGCGGGCGGGTCGGGCGCGGGGCGGCGGAGAGTAGCTGCGTGTTGCTCTATGACCCGCCGTTGTCGCAGACCGCGGCGTGGCGTTTGGATATTTTGCGTCGCACCGACGACGGTTTTGTGATCGCCGAAAAAGACCTGGAATTGCGCGGCGGCGGCGACCCACTGGGCCTCGCGCAGAGCGGGTTTCCAGCTTATCGGCTCGCCGATCCGGCGGCTCATCGCGATCTTATCGCCGTCGCCGCCGACGACGCGCGTCTTATCCTGGCCCGGGACCCGACGCTGAGCTCGCCGCGCGGTTTGGCGGTGACGATATTACAGGAACTGTTCGACTGGCGCCCGGATAGTGGTGTGATGGAGGCGGGGTGAGCTTACGATGAGAAGACTTTGGCGTTTAGCGGCGAGACGGTTTCCGATTGCTCAACTTTTTCTCAAAGTCTAACGGTAAGGGTCGGCCTGCGCTAAGTATTCACGCACATAGGCGCCGACACCGTCCTCCAGGTTGGTCATGGCCTCATCGTAACCGGCCGTGCGCAACCGCTGCATCGACGCCTGGGTGTGGTATTGATAGACGCCCCGGATCGCTAACGGCATTTCGATAAAGTCGACGCGCGATGGTTGATCGGCGGCCATGAACGCGGCCGACGCCAATTCGTTGAACGATCGCGCAACACCGGATCCGACGTTGAACAGACCGCTGATTTGGGCGTTCCGCGCAAGCCAGGCAACAATGTTTGCCGCGTCGCGCCCATAAATGAAGTCGCGCGTTTGACCGCCGTCGCCGCAATCCTCGCGATATGACTTGAATAGTCTCACCGCTTGGCCGGCGGCGATCCTAGGCCACATCTGCGCGACCATCGAGCTCATGACGCCCTTGTGCCCCTCGTTGGGTCCGTAAACGTTGAAGAATTTTAGACCCACGCATTGCGACGGCGTCACGCCGGCCTCGACGCGCCGGGCGACGTAGAGATCAAACAGGGCTTTCGACCAGCCGTAAGCGCTGAGCGGGCGTAGCGTCTGCAGGTAGGTCATATTCGAGCAGTCATCGAAGCCGTGCGCGCCGTCGCCGTAGGTCGCCGCCGACGAGGCATAGATGAACCGCCGCCCGTGCGACGCGCACCAGTCAAAGATATCGCGCGACAGACCGAAATTGGTGTGAACGATCTTGTCCGCGTCCGGCTCAGTCGTTGAGGACACGGCGCCCATATGGATGATCAATCCAACGTCGCGGCCCCGGCCGGTTAACCAAGTCCACAGGTCGGGCGGCGCAATGAAATCCGTGATCGGATGTTTGGCAAGATTGCGCCATTTGCCCGTCGAAGCAACTCGCAGGTGATCACAAACCGCGACTTCACTATCACCCGCCGCGCAAAGCTCGGCAACAATGTTCGAACCAATAAAACCCGCTCCGCCGGTTACGAGGATCTGGCGCGGCACTTACGAGCGTCCGGCCGCGCGGCGCAGGGTCGCGGTTGTCGAGTGACCTTCCAAAAACGCGGCGAGGCGAACTTCTCCTCCCCAGGCCTTCACGATCTCGGCGCCGACGACCGTGTCCATTTTGTAATCACCGCCCTTGACCAAAATGTCGGGTCTGGCGGCGCGGATTAGATCTTCCGGCGTATCGTCGTCGAACGGCACGACCAAATCGACCGACGCCAACCCGCCGAGAACCAGCGCGCGGGCTTCCAATGAATTGATCGGCCGGTCGGCGCCCTTGGCGCGGCGCACGGAGGGATCGGTATTTAAACCCACGATAAGGCGGTCACACCAACTTCTCGCCTCGGCGAGATAGGCGATATGACCCGGATGCAGAATGTCGAAACAGCCGTTGGTGAAACCCACGGTCAGGCCCTGTTCGCGCCAACGCCCCGCTTCCTTGATCATCCGAGCGCTCGAGGCGATCTTGCCTTCGATCGGCGCTCGGTGCGACGCCAGTTCGGCTTCTATCAGATCGCTTGGCGTGGCGACGGCGACGCCGGCCTTCTCCACGACGACGCCGCAAGCCAAAAGCGCCAACTCAATCGCGTTTTCGTCGGTTGCTCCGGAGGCGAGCGCCAACCCAACGGTGGCGACGGCGGTGTCGCCCGCGCCAGCCGTGTCGAACACTTCCGGCGGCGGGCGACGGAAATGCCGAACCGCGGCGCCGCGGCGCGCCAAGGACATGCCCTTTGCCGCGCGCGTTACGAGAATGGCTCCGCACGTGCTCGATGCCAATGCCGCCGCCGCCGCCGCTTCGAGGTCGGCGTCGGTTTCGGTGGGTAGGTTCATGGCGAACTGTCCCGCGCCATGAAC
>JANXWN010000246.1 GCA_025351125.1 Caulobacteraceae bacterium
CCCAGTCCGCGCCGTCGGCGGCGAACGCGGTTTTGAGGTCGTGGGCCTGATAGGCCATCGCCTCCAATGCGGCGCGCACGACATGGGCCTTTTTGGCGGAAAAGCTCAGACCGCCGATCGCGCCGCGCGCAGCGGGCTTCCAATGCGGCGCGCCAAGTCCCGACAAGGCCGGCACCAGGTAAACCCCACCGTTGTCGGGCACGCCGCGGGCCCAGTCTTCCGTTTCGGCCGCGGTTTCGATCAGACCCAAATCGTCGCGCAGCCACTGAATAAGGCTGCCGGCCACGAACACCGACCCCTCGAGCGCATAATGGCGTTCTCCGGCGATTTGCCAGGCGATGGTGGAGATCAGGCGATGACGTGATCGCGGCAGGATCCGAGCCGTGTGGGTCAGCACAAACGCTCCGGTGCCGAAGGTCGCCTTGGTTTGCCCCGGTTCGAAGCAGGCCTGACCGATCAGCGCCGCCTGTTGGTCGCCGGCCATACCGCAAATCGCGATCGCGCGGCCAAACAGCTCCGGTGACGTGGCGCCGAGGTGTCCCGCGCAATCGACAATCTCGGGCAGAACAGCGCGCGGGACGCCGAACAGATCGCACAATCCGTCATCCCAACTCCCGCCGGCGATGTTCATAAGCGCCGTGCGCGAGGCGTTGGTCGCGTCGCTGACATGCAGGCCACCAGTCAGACGGTAAATCAGATAGCTTTCGACCGTGCCGACGGCGAGGTTATCGCCGGCGTCCTTCAGTTGCGGCCAATTCTCCAGCGCCCAACCAATCTTGCTGGCGGAAAAATACGGATCGAGCAGCAAGCCGGTCTTCGCCTGGACGGCCGCCTCCTCGCCGCGCGCTTTCAGCGCTTCGCAGATATCGGCCGTGCGGCGATCCTGCCAGACGATGGCCGGCGCGAGCGGTTCGCCCGTGCGACGATCCCAAAACACTATGGTTTCGCGTTGATTGGTAATGCCGATCGCAACGATCTTTTCCGCTCCGCCTGCTTGGCGCACCATGTCGCGAGCGCAGGCCAGAGTGAGGGTCCAGATTTCGGAGGCGTCATGTTCGACCCGTCCGGGCGCGGGATAGTGTTGCGTCAAGGGTCGTTGGGCGGCGCCCAGACAGGCGCCGTCGGCTGCGAACAACATGGCGCGGGTCGACGTCGTCCCCTCGTCGATGACCAGGATGTGCTGGGTCAGATCAACTCTCCCCCAGCCAAGTCAATCAACGCAATCGGCGCGATCAGTGAAATATATCCGTCCACAGCTTCCAACCGCCATCGACCTTGCGCCAGACCACGACATAGCTGGCGCTGACCGCCGTGGGCTTCGCGCCTTTGGTGGTGAAGCTCGCCACGCCGATCTCGCGGATGTAGTCGTTCGACAAGCGTTGCACGTCGTTGGCGGTAAGTTTGAGATGGTCGACCGCGCTCGTCATGCCGGCGAAAAACGTGCGGATGCCCGCGCCGGTCACCACGGAATTGTCCGGAGGAAGCACCGTCGCATCAGGCGCATAGAAGCTGGCGATGGCTGTGGCGTCGCCGCGGTTGGCCGATGCCGAGAATGTGTCGTCAAGCGCTTGGATGGTCGCTTTATCGTCCGCGAACGCCGGCCCGGCCAAACCGACACAGATCAAACCGACACCAACGACGGCGGCGAATAGGGTTTTGCTCATCGATGCAGTTCTCCAATGATTGTGAGACGGTAGCGCGTCGGTCAATCGGGATCAATCATCCGTCCGACGGCGGCGCTAACGATCAATTTTCGTCGATAAGACGATTGACGACGTCGTTCGCTCAATGCCGTCGAGGGCGCCCAAGGCGTCGATGAAGGCGTCCATGTCCGCCACGGATGGCGCAACGACTTCGGCGATAAGGTCGAACGGCCCGCTCACTGACTGCAAAAGACGAACGGCGCTCATGCGGCGCACGGCGGAAACCACGGCCGCGGCATGTTTATGCGACACCGTCATCATCACATAGGCGTGGATCTGCCCTCGTTCGTGGGCGTCCGACAGGCGGACGGTGTAGCCGGTGATGACGCCGGTGCGCTCAAGACGTTCCAAACGGCTCTGCACGGTGGTGCGAGACAGTCCCAGCTTGCGGGCGAGTTTTGCCGTTGAGGCGCGCGCGTCTTCACGAAGCGCTTCCAACAGACGGCGGTCGGTCTCGTCCATATGCAATATAGCCTCGGCGATTTGCCGGAAACCTATCGGCATTTCGGCGGCCTGACCATTGGAATCGACGAAACCAAGAGACATTCTTCCCGCTTGAATCGTAGCGCCATCACGTCAATCCGCATTTGTGGGGGAGACGCGGCTTGAGGGGACACCGCCATGAAAGACGTCGTCGTTATCGGAGCCGGTCATATCGGTTCGACCATCACTTCATTCCTGAGCCAAACGGGCGATTATCGCGTCACCGTCGCCGATCAATCGGCCGAGCAGCTGGCCGCTTTGGGCGTCCAGAAGGCGGTGGAGCATAAGGTGTTGGAGGTTACCGACGCCGGCGCCCTCCGCGCCGGTCTGTCGGGAAAGTTCGCCGTGCTCAGCGCCGCGCCCTATCATCTGACCTATCTTGTGGCCGAGGCCGCGAAGGCCGCCGGGGCCCACTATCTGGACCTTACCGAAGATGTCGCTTCGACCCGAAAGGTCAAAGCCCTTGCCGTCGACGCCAAAACCGCCTTCATCCCGCAATGCGGTCTCGCGCCCGGTTTCATCTCGATCGTCGCCGCTGATCTCGCCCGCCATTTCGACACGCTACACGACGTGCGCCTACGCGTCGGGGCCCTGCCGAAATACCCTTCCAATGCGTTGAATTACAATCTGACGTGGTCCACCGACGGGGTGATCAACGAATATTGCGAGCCGTGTGAAGCCATCGTCGACGGCTTGCCCCGTCAGACCCGCGCGCTCGAGGAACTCGAAGCATTTTCCCTCGACGGCGTGACCTACGAGGCGTTCAATACTTCGGGAGGCCTGGGCACCTTGTGTGAGACGCTCGACGGCAGGGTGCGCAACCTCAATTATCGCACCATCCGCTATCCCGGCCACGCGGCGATCATGAAAGCCCTGCTCAATGACTTGCGCCTCAGGGATCGGCGCGAACTCTTGAA
>JANXWN010000264.1 GCA_025351125.1 Caulobacteraceae bacterium
AATCGATCGGCTACGGACGCGACGCCACGCGTTATGGCGAAAACAAGCGCGCGGTCGAAGAAAAGCAGATGGGGCCGTTGATCAAGACGGCGATGACCCGCTGCATTCAGTGCACCCGCTGCGTGCGGTTTATCACCGAGGTGGCGGGCGTGCCGGAAATCGGTCTGATCTCGCGCGGCGAAGACGTCGAAATCACCACCTATCTCGGCTCGGCCGTGTCGAGCGAACTGTCGGCCAACGTCATCGATCTGTGCCCGGTCGGGGCCTTGACGTCCAAACCCTACGCTTTCAACGCCCGACCGTGGGAATTGACCAAAACCGAAAGTATCGACGTGATGGACGCGCTGGGCAGCGCCATCCGCATCGATGCGCGGGGACCGGCGGTCTTGCGCGTCCTGCCCCGCACCAACGAGGCGGTGAACGAAGAGTGGATCAGCGACAAGACCCGCTACGCCTGTGACGGCCTCGCGCGCCAACGCCTTGACAAACCGATGATCCGGGTTGGCGGCAAACTGCGGGTCGCGAGCTGGGCGGACGCTTTTACCCTGGTGGCGGCGAAGATCAAGGCGGCGGAGCCCGAGCGGATCGGGGCTATCGCCGGAGACCTGCAAGACGCCGAGTCGATGAAGGCGACGCTGGATTTATTCCGGAGTTTGGGCGCGGCCAATCTCGATTGTCGGCAGGACGGCGTGAAACTGGGGGCGGGACCCCGCGAATCCTGGCTGTTCAACTCGACGATCGCCGGGATCGATACGGCGGACGCCTTGATGATCATCGGCTCTAATCCGCGGTTGGAAGCGCCCGTGCTCAACGCGCGCATCCGCAAACGGTGGCTCACCGGCAAGCTGCTGGTGGGAGTGATCGGCGAGCACGCCGATCTGGGCTACGATTACAACTATTTGGGAGCAGGCCCCGAGGCGATCCGGCAATTTGTGCAACACGGTCCAATCGCCAAGGAAAGACCGGCGTTTCTGGTCGGGCAGGGCGCGTTGACCGGCTCGGCCGGGGCGGCGGTGCTGAACTTGATTGGTCAGGCGGCAAAAACCCTCGGGGTGGTGCGCGAGGGTTGGAACGGCTGGAATGTGTTGCACACGGCGGCGGCCCGGGTCGGCGGGCTGGATATGGGCTTTGTTCCGGGTAAGGACGGGCTGAGCGCTCGCGAAATGGCTGCGGAAGGTGCTCTGGACGTTCTATTTCTGCTGGGCGCCGACGAGATCGATCTCACAAACACCGACGCCTTCGTGGTCTATCTCGGCACGCACGGCGACGTCGGCGCGAACCGGGCCGACGTGATTTTACCGGGAGCCGATTACACTGAAAAACCTGGCTTGTATGTCAATACCGAAGGGCGCGTGCAGCGCGCCGAGCGGGCGGTATTTCCAAAGGGCGAGGCAAAAGAAGACTGGACCATTCTGCGCGCTCTGTCCGCCTATGTCGGTGCGAAACTGCCCTACGATTCCCTCGATCAATTGCGCGCCCAATTATTTTCCGAGCATCCGACTTTCGGCCAAATCGATTTTGCGCCGGGATTGATCCCGGCGGCGCTGGATTGCGGGGCGCTCGGCGTCGCGGGCGAGATCGACGACAAGCCGTTCGTCAGTCCGATAAAGGCCTTCCACCTCACCAATCCCATCGCCCGCGCCAGCGTAACCATGGCCGAGTGCGCCGCCATCGCGGCGGGTTTGAAACTCGCGGCGGAGTAGAGCGGATGCGCGCGACCGATTTTTGGGCAACGCCGCTGGGTTGGGGTTTGATTACCTTTGGTCAAATCATGGCGGTGCTCGTCTGGCTTTTGATATCAGAAGCCTTCTTTCTGTTGGCGGACCGGAAAATCTGGGCCGGCGTGCAGATGCGCAAGGGCCCTAATGTGGTTGGGCCGTTCGGTCTGCTGCAGTCTTTCGCCGATCTCATCAAGTTTGTGCTCAAAGAGCTTGTCGTCCCGTCGGGGGCCGACAAATTCATCTTTTTGTTGGCGCCGGTGATCAGTTTCACGCTCGCTTTCGGGGCCTGGGCGGTGATCCCGTTGGCGCCCGGTTGGGTGGTCTCTAACATCAATGTCGGGATTTTATATCTGTTCGCCATTTCGTCGCTCGGCGTTTACGGCATCATCATGGGCGGCTGGGCGTCGAACTCAAAATACCCGGTCCTCGGCAGCTTGAGGTCAGCGGCGCAGATGGTGAGCTATGAGGTTTCCATCGGTTTTGTCATCATCACCGTTATCCTGCTGTCGGGTTCGCTCAACCTCGTGACAATCGTCGAGAAACAAGGCGGCGGGTTTTGGAATTGGAACATTTTAGGCGGTGGCGGCTGGAAGAACCTGCCGGTGGCTCTCGTGATGATACCGATGTCGGTGGTGTTTTTCATCTCGGCCCTCGCGGAAACTAATCGCCCACCGTTCGATCTGCCGGATGCGGAGTCGGAGTTGGTGGCCGGCTATCAGGTGGAATATTCGTCCACCCCGTTCCTCCTGTTCATGATCGCCGAGTTGTGCAGCATCTTGCTGATGTGCGCGATGATCAGCCTGCTGTTTTTCGGCGGCTGGCAGGCGCCGTTTCCGACGCCCTTTTTGGCCTCGTGGCCGGCTACCGCCGTCAGTTTTTTCGGTTTCATGTGGTTTTTCATGAAGCTGTGTTTTTTATTCTTCCTGTTCGCCATGGTGAAGGCGATCGTGCCGCGTTACCGCTACGACCAATTGATGCGTCTAGGCTGGAAGGTGTTCCTGCCGCTATCGATCGCCTCGGTTGTGTTGATCGGCGCGTGGCGGGTGTTCGGCCCGGGCGGGTAGGGCGCAATGGGCGCGATAAGGTAAAATATTCATGTTTCAACGCATTGGACAAGCCATCAGGGGCGCGGCGCTCATGGATTTCGTGGGAGCGTTCGGTCTGGGCCTGAAATATATGGTCCGGCCCAAAGCTACCGTGCTCTATCCCAATGAACGCGGCCCGCAATCGCCGCGATTTCGCGGGGAACACGCGCTTCGCCGCTATCCCAATGGCGAAGAGCGCTGCATCGCCTGTAAACTCTGCGAGGCGATTTGCCCGGCGCAGGCCATCACTATCGAGGCCGAACCGCGCGACGACGGATCGCGACGCACCACCCGCTACGACATCGACATGGTCAAATGCATCTATTGCGGCTTATGCCAGGAAGCCTGTCCCGTGGATGCGATCGTCGAGGGCCCTAACACCGAATTTGCCGTCGAAACCCGCGAAGAACTTTACTACGACAAGGCCCGCTTGCTGGAAAACGGCGATCGGTGGGAACGGCAGATCGCCAAAAATTTGGAACTCGACGCGCCCTATCGCTAGGCGCGATTCATGCGCTAAGAGGCGGGTAACATTCCTAGGCGACCCGCCTGAAACTAACGGAGAGCTTCAGAAACCTATGGTGCTGCAGGCCATCGCTTTTTACCTGCTGGCGGCAACCACCCTGGTCGCCGGCCTGGCCGTGATTTCCGCTCGAAATCCGGTGCACTCGGTATTGTTTTTGATAACCGCGTTCTTTTCCGCGGCCGGCCTGTTCGTGCTTCTCGGGGCGGAGTTTCTGGCGATGATCCTGGTCGTGGTGTACGTCGGCGCCGTGGCGGTGCTGTTCCTGTTTGTGGTGATGATGCTTGATGTGGATTTTGTCGCTCTGCGGCAGGGCTTCGCACGGTATTTGCCGATCGGCGCCCTTGTTGCCGGGGTCCTCACGGTGGAAATGGTGGTCGTCGCCATCAAGGTCGCGACGCAGGGCGCCGCCGGTAAGTCGACCGGTCCAGCGGCGCCATATGCGGGCGTGACCAATATCGAGGCGATCGGCCGCGTACTTTACACCGACTATGTTTATTTCTTTCAAACGGCCGGTTTGGTCCTGCTGGTGGCGATGATCGGCGCGATCGTGTTGACGCTGAAGCATCGCGAAAGCGTCAAGCGCCAGGATATCGGCGCTCAGGTGGCGCGGACGCCGGCGGCGGGGATGCGCATCGTGTCGATCAGGTCGGGTGAGGGCCTCGACGAATGATCATAGGGCTCGCCCATTACCTGACCGTTGCCGCCGTCTTGTTCACGATCGGCGTGCTCGGGATTTTCGTGAATCGAAAAAACGTCATCGTGATTTTGATGTCGATCGAGCTTATTTTGTTGGCGGTGAATATCAATTTGGTTTCGTTTTCGGTATTTCTGCACGACGTGATCGGCCAGATATTCGCCTTGTTCGTGCTGACCGTGGCCGCCGCCGAGGCCGCCGTCGGCCTTGCCATCCTCGTGACCTTCTTCCGCGCGCGCGGCAATATCGCCGTCGATGACGTGTCGGTCATGAAAGGTTAGGGGCTGCTTTCTATGACGCCCCAACTGCTCGTCACGATCCTCGTCTTCGCGCCCCTCGTCGGCGCTTGCGTCGTCGGCGCCTTGGGGCGGAAGATTGGCGACACGCCGTCGATGGCAATCACAACAGGGTTGCTGTTCATATCGTGCGCCTTGGCCTGGAGCGTGTTCGCGCCCGCGGTTTGGGGCGGGCAGTCTCCGCGTTTCACCGTTATCCTGGCGCCTTTCATCGATGTCGGGGCTTTTCGGTCGGCTTGGTCGATCCGCGTCGATAGCCTGTCGGCGGTGATGTTGGTCGTGGTGACGAGCGTTTCGGCGCTCGTCCACCTTTATAGCTGGGGCTATATGTCCAATGACACGGGCAAGCCGCGCTTCTTCGCCTATCTGTCGTTTTTCACTTTTGCCATGCTGGCCTTGGTCACCGCGGCTGACTTCATGCAACTCTTCTTTGGATGGGAAGGGGTTGGCCTGGCCAGTTATCTGTTGATCGGATTTTGGCACCACAAGACGACCGCCAACGCCGCCGCGATCAAGGCATTCGTGGTCAACCGGGTCGGCGACGTCGGTTTCGCACTTGGGATTATGACGGTGTTTTGGGCGTTCGGCACCATCCGTTTCGCCGAAATTTTTCCAATGGTGGCAAGTCATGCCCATCAGTCTTGGGTTTTTGCGGGCTATTCGTGGCGCCTTCTCGATCTGGCCTGCGTACTCCTTTTCATCGGCGCGATGGGCAAGTCGGCTCAGTTTCTCCTGCACACCTGGCTGCCCGATGCGATGGAAGGGCCAACACCGGTGTCCGCCCTGATCCACGCAGCGACGATGGTGACGGCGGGCGTGTATATGGTTTGCCTGCTTTCGCCGATGTATGAATATGCGCCGTTCGCCAAGCATGTCGTGACGGTGATCGGCGCGGTGACCGGGCTGTTCGCCGCGACGGTCGGTTTGGCGCAGAACGATATCAAGCGGGTTATCGCTTATTCGACCTGTTCCCAGCTCGGCTATATGTTTTTCGCCGCGGGTGTCGGCG
>JANXWN010000272.1 GCA_025351125.1 Caulobacteraceae bacterium
CGCCGATCAGGTCGCTGCCGCAGTGCGCCGATATCGTCACGTCTATCAGCGGGCCGCGGACAGTCTGCAACCGGCGTTCATCGAACGAGCAAGGTCATGACTTTGGCTTTTGATCAAATCGAGCGTCCTAGCACTCGTCTAAGCATGGCCACGCGGCTGGATGCGCAATTGCGCAACGCCGATCCGGCCACCATCATCGCAGCGGCCGTTGACACCTACGGCGACAGACTAGCTTTGGTCTCATCGTTCGGGGCGGAGTCGGCGGTGTTGTTACATTTGGCCGCCCAGGTTGCTCCGGACATAGCGGTCCTGTTTCTCGATACCGGCATGTTATTTGCTCAGACCCTGGATTATCGCAAACAATTGGCGACCCGTCTCGGCTTGACCGGCGTGCGCGACCTGCGCCCCCGGTTTGAGGATTTGGCGGCCACCGATCCAAACGCCGAGTTGTGGAAGACCAACACCGACGCTTGCTGCCATATACGCAAGGTTTTACCGCTCGACGCCGCCCTAAGCGGATACGACGCCTGGATAACCGGCCGCAAACGCTTTCACGGTGGTGACAGGCTGCGCCTCAAGGTGGTGGAAGAGGTCGAAGGCAAGACTAAATTCAATCCTCTCGCCAACTGGGATAAGGCCGATTTGGACGCCTACATCGCCGACCACGACCTGCCGACTCATCCGCTGGTTGCCGCCGGCTATCCCTCGATCGGCTGTTGGCCCTGCACGCAGGCGGTGGAGGAGGGCGGCGACGTCCGCGCTGGCCGTTGGGTGGGTTCGCAAAAGACCGAATGCGGCATACATACCGCCCGCGCACCCGGTGTAGCACCGTTTGTCGGCGGCGATCTGTAACCTAAATAGGCTCTCGAAACTCGATCATGCAACAATCCGCCACCCTTGTCGCCCCGCTGAAAGCCCGAGGCGCGTTCAACATCGAGACGGTCACCTACGTCCACCACTGGACCCCCTCGCTATTCACGCTGAAGACAACCCGTGACCCTGCGTTACGCTTCGCGAGCGGACAATTTGTAATGTTGGGTCTGGAGGTCGAAGGCAAGCCTCTGCTGCGGGCCTACTCAATCGCTAGTCCGGCCTGGGCCGATGAGTTGGAATTTTATTCCATTAAAGTCGCCGACGGACCGCTGACATCGAAACTCCAAAAAATTGTCGTGGGTGACCAACTGTTGATCGGTCGCAAACCCACCGGAACACTGGTGCTCGACGGACTGCGGCCTGGTCGCAACCTCTATCTTGTCGGCACAGGAACGGGCCTTGCCCCGTTCCTGAGCTTGGTGCGTGAACCGGAGGTCTACGAGCGGTTTGAGAAGGTGATCGTCACCCACACCGTGCGCGAAGTTGCCGACCTCAACTATCGCCAATTTTTGAGTTACGATCTGCCGCATGATCCCGATTTGGGCGAATTGATCGCGCCGAAACTGATCTACTATCCCACCGTCACGCGCGAACCCTTCGCTAATCAAGGTCGAATCACCGATTTGATCGCGTCGGGTAAGCTTTTTAGCGATATCGGCCTGCCGCCGCTTGATCGCACCCGCGATCGTCTGATGCTGTGCGGTGGCCCGTCGGTTCTCGCCGACCTAAAAAGCTTGCTGCTCGATAGGGACTACGACGAAGGCTCGATCGCCAACCCCGGCGATTTCGTACTCGAACGGGCCTTCGTCGAGACGTAAGGCTTCTCGCCGCGGGCGCACAACATCGCGGTAATCGCAGCCGTTCTGTCTTGGAGTCGTCGCGATTTTGCGCCAGTCTCGGTCCAACACGAACGTGGAGTCGATGCGGTGATGAGTTGGCCGATAAATGCAGGATGTCTCGCCGCTCTGGTATTGTCGGCCGCCTTGCCGGCCGCGGCGACGGAGGTGACGCCAACCGGCCAGTTCCTCACCCCCACCGCGGCGCCTGGCGCGGTCTTTCAGATGCTCAATCCTGATCTGCCGGGCGATCCGGCCTTCACCGCCGGCCAGGCGTCAGCCACGGCCATATCGCCTGACGGCAAAACCCTTTTGATACTGACCAGCGGTTTCAATCGCGCCTACGGGCCGGACGGCAAATTTCTCGCGGATCGATCAAACGAATACGTATTCGTTTACGATATTTCCGGCGCGAGGCCCGTCAAGCGTCAAGTTGTGACGGTCCCTAACACCTTTCTCGGTATTGCTTGGGCGCCAGGGGGAGATCGTTTTTTTGTGTCCGGCGGCGTTGACGATGATGTGCGCGAGTTCGTCGGCCATGCCGGCGCTTTCACGATGGGGCGGGTGTTCGCGTTGGGCCACAGGACGGGGCTGGGTCTGGCTGCCAAACCCCAAGCGGCGGGCCTCTCCGTAAGTCCCGACGGGCGCAGACTTTTAGTCGCTAATTTCCAAAATGATTCGGTAAGCTTGATCAATTTGGCTACGAACGTCGTGACCGAACAGGACCTGCGCCCCGGGGTCATCGATCGTGCGAGGACCGGTCAAACGGGCGGCACATTTCCGCGCGCGACGGTCTGGATATCCAACGTCAAAGCCTATGTCTCCAGCCAGCGGGACCGAGAGATCG
>JANXWN010000303.1 GCA_025351125.1 Caulobacteraceae bacterium
AGTTTCGTCGCCATTGTGATCCGGGGACGTCTGGCGTCGTTTAATCGAGAACTCGAGGAGGCGGCGAAGGACTTGGGGGCCAGCGAGTGGCGTGTGGTGCGTGATATTCTGGTGCCGCACATGGGACCGGGTCTGTTGGCCGGCGCTCTGCTGGCATTTACGCTTAGCTTGGACGACTTCGTGATAACTTTCTTCACCTCCGGTCCCGACACCTCGACCTTTCCGGTGAAGGTTTATTCGATGGTTCGTTTTTCCGTGACGCCGGAGGTGAATGCCGCCTCCACGATCCTGATCGTCCTGACCGTGGCCTTGACGGCCATCGCCTTGCGTATTTCCGGCGGCCACGTCGCCATGGCTGAAATCGAAGGGCATTAGAGTGGCATGACCAAAACCCTGATCCAATTCGAAAACGTCACGAAGCGCTTTGGCAAAATGATCGCCGTGGATAATGTCAGTCTGTCGATCGACGAGGGCGAATTTTTCGCCCTGCTGGGTCCGTCCGGATGCGGCAAGACAACGTTGTTACGGATGCTGGCGGGATTCGAGACCCCCAGCGAAGGGCGAATTTTGATTGACGGCGTCGATGTGAGCCGCGTTCCGCCCAACAAACGTCCGGTGAACATGGTGTTTCAGTCCTATGCGGTCTTTCCGCACATGAGCGTGGCCGATAATGTCGCCTACGGGCTAACGATCGAAGGCGTCGCCGCGACCGAGCGCGACCGGCGGGTGGAAGAGGCTCTGGCTTTAGTGAAACTCGATGGGCTCGGCGGTCGCAAGCCCGACCAGCTTTCCGGCGGTCAACGCCAACGCGTCGCCTTGGCGCGGGCTTTGATCAAACGCCCTCGCGTGCTTTTGCTCGACGAACCGCTGTCCGCCCTCGACGCCAAGTTGCGCGAGCAAATGCGTTCCGAGTTGGCGCAACTTCAAGACAAGGTTGGTATCACCTTCCTGATTGTTACCCACGATCAGGACGAAGCGCTCGCGATGGCCAGCCGATGTGCGGTGATGAACCGCGGATTGCTGCAACAGGTGGCGACACCGAGCGATCTTTATGAGTTTCCCAATTCTCGTTTCGTGGCCGATTTCATTGGCTCGGTGAATATGTTCGAGGGCCGTTTGCTGGTGGACGAACAAGATCACGCCGTGGTGGAGACAAAAGAATTGCCGACTAAAATCTTTCTCGATCACGGCGTCAGCGGCGCTCAGGCCAGCACCGTCTGGGTGGCCCTGCGACCCGAAAAGATCGAATTGCACAAACGCGCGGACGGCGCTCCGCCTCCTTGTATCGAGGATACCCCGGTCGACCATAATGTGGCCGCCGGCGTTATCCGCCACATCACCTATTTGGGCAGCGAGTCGGTATTTGACGTCGAAGTCACCGGCGGGCGCACCGTGCGCGCTCTGCGCTCGAACCTGACCCGTTGGGATCAGGAGGATTTCGTCGGTGGCGAGGCGGTGTGGTTGGCCTGGCATCCCTGCTCGCCGGCGGTCTTGCTGTCATGACGTCGCGGCCCGTATTGGGGATAGTCTGTTGCACGCGGACCGTGGCGGCGGAGCCGGCCCAGGCGGTGATGAACCGCTATGTCGTCAGTGCACTGACTTATGCCGATTGCGCTGGTCTGCTGATTCCCAATCTTGCCGACTTGATGACCGCGCGCGACGTGGCCCCACGACTCGACGGTCTGCTTTTGACAGGCAGCCCGTCAAACATCGCGACCGATCGTTACGGGCAGGGCGACGCGCGCGATGCGGCTGGCCCGTACGATCCCGCCCGCGACGCAATGGCCGCCGGCCTCATCGAGGCCATGTTGGAGAACCGCCGTCCGGTGTTTGGCATTTGTCGCGGTCTGCAGGAAATCAACGTCGCCTTTGGCGGTACGCTTCGGCGCGATACGAGCGACAGCGATGACTTGTTACGGCACCACGCGCCGGGGCATTTTGCGTTTGACGACTGGTTTCGACACAGTCACGAGGTGGGCCTTGTGGCGGGGGGCCGATTGCATGACGCCTACGGGCAGTCCGTCCTAACCGTAAATTCCGTTCATTATCAAGGGGTCGATCGACTTGGGGGGGGGCTCGTCGTCGAAGCGACAGCGCCTGACGGCCTCACCGAGGCAGTGTCGGCAACAATAAACGGCGCTCAGGTCCTCGCCGTGCAATGGCACCCCGAATGGCGCACGGCGCAAAACCCGCAAAGTCAGGTGTTTTTCGGGATGTTGGGCAAGGCATTGCGGCTCTAGGAGGCGAGCGTCGCGTCTGCGGCCGGAGACTCCAAACCGGCGGCGGCGGCCAATTGAAAGATATTGTCGGCGAAGCGGGTCACACGCGATTTTGGTCGCGTGACCAATTGCTCATCACGCTCCTTCGCGCTATCGATCCATCTGTGATCTCAGAAGGGACCGAATACCATGGCGACGCGCAACCATAACATCGCCGAATTGCGCGCTCTCGACGTGGCCCACCACCTGGCGCCGCATCAGGATCACGGCATGATGCGCGATATCGGCGGCGCCCGGATTATTACGGGCGCGGAAGGCTGCTACATTCAGGACGGCGAGGGCGTTCGCCTGTTGGACGGCATGGCGGGCCTGTGGTGTGTGCAAGTCGGTTATGGGCGTGAGGAATTGGCGCGGGCGGCTTACGATCAAATGACCGAGTTGGCGTATTACAATGCTTTTTTCAAAACCGCCGCGCCGTCGACGATCGAACTGGCGGCAAAGGTGTCGTCCTTGCTCGGTGAGCCTTTCAGCCATGTTTTCTTTAACAACAGCGGCTCTGAAGCTGTCGACACCTTGATCCGTATCGCCCGCTTCTATTGGCAATTGAAGGGTGAACCGCAGCGCAACACGATCATTGGCCGCGTTAACGGCTATCACGGATCGACCTTGGGCGGCGTTAGCGCGGGCGGCATGAAGGCAATGCACGATCAGGGCGGACCGTTCGTCCCCGGATTTGAGCACGTCATGCAACCGTACGCCTATAACGAGCGCCGGGACGACGAGAGCGAGCATGACTTCGCCGCTCGCGCCGCTGACGCCGTCGAACAACGCATTTTGCAAATCGGCCCACAAAACGTCGCGGCCTTCCTCGGCGAGCCCGTGCAAGGGGCCGGCGGCGTGATCATCCCGCCTGAGGGTTACTGGCCTCGTATTGAGGCGATCTGCCGCAAATACGGTATTTTACTGGCCTGCGACGAAGTCATCTGCGGTTTTGGGCGTCTGGGATCGTGGTTCGGCTTTCAGCACTATGGCGTGACTCCCGATCTGGTCTCCATGGCGAAGGGCCTGTCGTCGGGCTATCTGCCGATTTCGGCGGTCGGCGTTTCGTCGGCCATCGTCGAAACCTTGCGTGGAGCGGGCGGCGACTTTGTGCACGGCTTCACGTATTCTGGCCATCCGACCTGTGCGGCCGTGGCGCTGAAGAATATCGAAATTCTGGAACGCGAAGACCTTGTGAACCGCACCGCGTCTGTTAGCGGCCCGCATTTGGCCAAGGCCATGCGCGATTTGGCCCACCACCCCTTGGTGGGCGAGACTCGTTCGCTCGGGCTGATCGGCGCGGTGGAGATTGTCGAAAACAAAGCCACCCGCCGCCGTTTCGGCGGCGTGGAGGGCAAGGTCGGAGCGGTGGTGCGTGATCTTTGCATCGCCAACGGCCTGATGGTTCGCGCCGTGCGCGACTCGATCGTCATGAGTCCGCCGTTGGTCATCAGTCGCGCCGAGATCGATCAGATGGTCGGAATCATTCGGCGATCGCTGGACGAAGCGACGCCGGTGCTGCGGGAACGATTTGCCGAAGCGGCGTGACGACCTGATGGCTGCAAACGTTTTTCCCGCCGGGCTTAATCCGCGAAGAAATTGAGCTCTAACAGCACGTCGTTGGGATCTTTGACGAATATCTGGCGCAGCCCGATGGACGCCACCAAGCTGTGAACATGTTCCACGCCGCGCGCCTCAAGTCGGGCGCATAACTCCGCGTGGCCGCTGCATCTCAGGGCGACATGGTGCAGCGCTCCCGTGGGACCGGGCGTTACCTCGCGCTCGAAGCTTCTTGGGCAATCGACGCTGTTGATATGAACAATGGCGCGCCCGGTGTGGTCATATATCCACTGCGCCTGATGTCGCGTTAGGGGCGGCGGCCCGTCGCGAACGTCCAGACCGAACACTTCGGCGTAGAATTTCGCCGTGCCGTCCAGGTCCCGGGCAATGATATTGATATGGTCGAGGGCCTCAACCTTCATGGCGTTTATTCCCGTCTTGGCTGTTCGCTATTGTAGTCGTCCCCGACGATCAGCTCAATCATCGGCCAGTCGGCTATGACCGATCAGGCCCATGCCGTCGGCGATATCGGACGATATCGCCCTACGCAGGCCCTCCGCGTCCCCTGCCTCGATGGCGTTGAGGGCAAGGCGATGTTGGTCAATGAGTTTCGTGGTCCCATAACGCTCGTAGACCACGCGCATAAAAGGGCCAAATTGAAGCCAAAGGGTTTCGATCAAGCGATTGAGGATCGGACGCTCGCCAGCGCGGTAAATGTCGAAGTGAAATGCGTAATTGCATTCCATGTAGCCGATCACGTCGCCGGCCGCCATCGCGCCGTCCAGATCGGTGTCGATCGCGCGCAACCGTTTGAGCCGGCGGGCATCGATGAAAGGCATAGCTTGAACCGCGGCCTCGGGCTCGAGCAGCAAGCGGCACTTCAAAAGATCCGAGAACCGGCTCTGCGACATGGCCGGGACCTCGATTTTGCGCTTGGAGCGGATGGCAATGGCGCCTTCCGCGGCCAAGCGGCTTAAGGCGTCGCGCACCGGCATCTGGCTGACGCCCAATTCCAGCGCCAAGCCGCGCGTCGATAGACCCACTCCTGGCATGACCTTGCCGGTGATCATTCGACGCCGCAATTCGTCAAAAATCGACGTGTGCAGCAGCGTTTCCGGGGTCCTCGTATCGGCTGTTTCCATCATGCTCAATCTCTCCCGCGGCGCAGACGATGCGACCGGGTTGCGGCAAGCCGATGTATAAGGGTGTCTTCGGCGTTTTGAACAGCAGTTTGCGCGGCGACACAATTGACGCAGCGTCCCGGAGCGCAGATGGATGGGCCGGGGAATCTGTGATCTCAGAGGTAACGATGGACGAACTTACGCGGTGGGTCGAAGAGCGCGGAATCGCCGAAATTGAGTGCTTCATTCCTGACATGAGCGGGGTTCTGCGGGGTAAGGTTCTGCCGGCGGCGAAACTGCCGCGCTCGCCTCGCGACGGTTCCCTGCGACTTCCAAGCAGCATTTTTTCCCTGACGGTGACCGGGGAATATGCCGACGGACCCGATGACGACGAAGCCTTTTCCGATCCGGACATGATTTTGCGGCCGGACATCAGCACCTTACGCGTGGCGCCCGGCATGAAGACTCCGACGGGTTTCGTGTTCGCCGACGCCCACCATCCCGACGGGACCCCGTGGGCGTCGTCACCGCGGCACGTGCTCAAATCGGTGATGGCTCTCTATGCGGCCAAGGGGTGGCGTCCGGTCGTCGCGCCGGAGCTTGAGTTCTATTTGACGGCCCTCAACCCCGATCCAGATTTTCCGTTGACACCGCCGGCGGGCCGATCCGGCCGCGCCGAAAGCGCGCCGCAGCCCTATGGTCTCGAAGCGATCAGCGAGTACGAAGACTTGATCGATGACATCTATGAGCAATCCGAAATCGCGGCGCTCAGTCTGGACACCATGATTCACGAATCCGGGACGGCGCAGCTGGAGGTCAATTTTATCCACGGCGACCCCGTCGCGCTATCGGATCAGGTGTTGATCTTCAAACGGATCGTTCGGCAATTGGCGCTCAGTCACGGCGTATACGCGACCTTCATGGCCAAGCCGATGGAACTGCAGCCGGGCAGCGCCATGCATTTGCACGTTTCGGTCGTCGACGCGTCTGACGGGCGCAATTTGTTCGCCACGTCGTCGGGCAAGGACAGCGCGCTATTTCGCCACTTCGTCGGGGGTCTGCAAATCTATCTGCCGCAGGTGGCGCCGCTATTTGCGCCGAACGTAAATTCGTTCCGTCGGATGCGGCCCAGCCACAGCGCGCCGATTAACGTCCAGTGGGGCAAGGACAATCGCTCGTGTGGGTTGCGCGTGCCGATTTCAGACGCCGCCAACCGCCGGATCGAAAACCGCCTGCCGGGCGCGGACGCCAATCCCTATCTTGCCGTCGCCGCCACGCTTTTGTCAGGCTATCTGGGCGCGATGCAGGGCGCCGAGCCGACCGCGCAGGTGACCGGTAACGCCTACCACCACGCCCGAACCTTGCCCAAGACCCTCGAAGAAGCCCTGGAGCGATTCGCCCGCTGCGATCCGGTGCGCGATCTGTTGGGCGAAACCTTCGTGCGAGCTTTTACCTACATCAAGGAAGCGGAACTGGAAGCGTTTCAAGGGGTTATCAGTTCTTGGGAACGTGATCACCTGCTGTTGAAGGTGTGATGTGGCGTTCAACGACGGCCTCGGATTTTCCAATTCCTACTACCTCGCGACGGCAAACCGCGCGCCGGAACACGCTCGCCTCAGCGAAGAGATCGAAGCCGACTTGGTGGTGGTCGGGGGCGGCTGCACTGGGTTGGCCGCGGCGCTTTACGCAGCGCGTCGGGGCTTGTCGGTGGTCTTGCTGGAGGGCGGACGGGTCGGCTGGGGCGCATCGGGACGCAATGGCGGTCAAATTATCCCCGGCCTTCGAAAAGGCGCCGTCGATTTGGTGCGCGCCTACGGCGAGGAGCGCGCGCGCGCCTTGCTATGCCTAGCGTTCGAGGCGCGCGATCTGGTGGTGAATCTGATTGCCGAATTGGGCATCGATTGTGATTTGAAGACGACAGGCCATTTGCTGGGCGCGGTTAAAGCCTCCGATCCGCGTTGGATGCAAGCCGAGGTCGAGTGCTTGGCGCAGATAATCGGCTATCGGGGCGCGGCCTATGTATCGGCGTCGGAGGCGCGCGCGCTTGTCGATACACCCTACCATGGAGGCATTTTCGACAGCGGCGGCGGCCATCTGCACCCGCTCAACTATACCCTCGGATTAGCTGGCGCGGCGCGAGCGGTGGGCGTTACGATCCATGAACGGTCGCGGGTTACGCGCTTGGTCAACGGCGCGAAGGTTCGAGCCGAAACGTCCGACGGCGCGGTCACCGCACGCCATGCCATTTTGGCCGGCGACGCCCTCTTGGAGGGCGTCGCGCCCGCCGTCCACAACCGTATCATGCCGGTGGCCAATTATATCGTCGCCACGGAACCTCTGGCCGATCCGAAGTCCCTGATTGCCGGCGACGCCGCCGTGTCCGACAGCCGGTTCGTAGTCAACTACTATCGCTTGACGGCCGATGGTCGGATGTTGTTCGGCGGCGGCGAGCGCTATTCTCCCGCGGAGCCCGCTGACATCGCCGCCTTTGTCAGGCCCTATCTGCAGACGACGTTCCCTTCGCTCACCGGCGCGGCGCTGCCCTTTGCATGGGGCGGAATGGTATCGGTCACGCAAACGCGCCTGCCGCATGTCGGACGCCAGGGGCAGACGTTTGTTGCTCACGGCTATTCCGGCATGGGCGTTGTGTTGTCGACCTTTGCCGGGAAATTGTTGGTCGACGCGATGAGTGGCGACACGACGGGCTTCGACCTATTCGCGGCCGTCGCGCCACC
>JANXWN010000312.1 GCA_025351125.1 Caulobacteraceae bacterium
TATCGATCCCCCGGAGCGGCTAACCGGTCACATCCAGCGCGTAGCCCGCCGACCGCACCGTTCGGATCGGGTCGCCTTCGGGCGCGCATTTCAAGGCGCGGCGCAGACGCCCGATGTGCACGTCGACCGTGCGGGTCTCGACATAGATATCCGACCCCCAAACCGCGTTGAGCAATTGCTCGCGCGAGAACACGCGACCCGGATGCTGCATGAAATAATCCAGCAAACGAAATTCGGTCGGTCCCAGGTGAACCTCGTCGGCGCCCCGCTTCACGCGATGAGCGACGCGGTCGATCATAATGTCGCCGCGTCGCACTTGATCTTCCGCTAGCCCGGGGCGGATGCGGCGCAGAACGGCGCGGGCGCGAGCGGATAGCTCTACCATTGAGAAAGGCTTGACCAGATAGTCGTCGGCACCGGTGTCGAGGCCACGAATTCGGTCGTTTTCCTCGCCGCGCGCGGTCAGCATGATGATCGGCAGGTTGCGGGTTTCGGAGCGTTGACGTAGCCGGCGACACACTTCGATGCCCGAAACGCTGGGCAGCATCCAATCGAGAATAACGATATCGGGCTGTTTTTCGTCGATCAAGATCAACGCTTCTTCGCCATCGCCGCACACCGTTACGGCGAAACCTTCCTTGTCCAGATTGTACTGCAGCAAGGTCGCCAGCGACTCTTCGTCCTCGACGACCAGAACCGAAGGTCGCAAGGGGTTGGCGGGATCAGGTGTCATGGCGTTGCAAAGCATCCGATTTTGGTCGCTCGTCGGTCAATTCGACACCCGTGATTTCGTAGTGCAGGATCTCGGCGATATTGGTCGCGTGATCGCCGATGCGCTCAAGATTTTTGGCGACAAATAACAGATGCGCACACGCGGTAATGGTGCGCGGATCGCCCATCATGTAGGTCAAAAGTTCACGGAAAATGGAGTCGTAGTGCTCATCGACTTCATGGTCCTGGCCCCAAACGGCCACGGCTTGGGCCACTTCGCGCGAGCCGAGCGCGTCGAGAACGTCTTTCAGGCGCGTGGTCACCAATTCGCCCATCCGCTCAATCGATCCGGTCAGCGGCGTCAACGGTTCGGATTCGGCGACCACGATGGCGCGTTTAGCGATATTCTTGGCCAGATCGCCGACCCGCTCAAGGTTCATGCTGATCTTCATCGCCGCCACCGTGCGGCGCAGGTCGTCGGCCACCGGCTGGCGCAGCGCGATCAGCCGGATGGCCTTGCGCTCGATATCCATTTCCAAGGCGTCCAAGCCGGCGTCGCGGCTGATCACCGTATACGCCAGAGCAACATCGCGCCGCGCGATAGCGCGAATCGAATCGGCCACCTCCGCTTCGGCCAAGCCGCCCATCCGCGCCAATTCGGCGGTGATGGCGTCGAGATCTTCGTCGTAGGCCCTTAAGGTGTGTTCCATAATCTTCACGCGTTCGATTCGTTAAATGTGGTCGCTGTTTGTAACAGTCGTTTGACTCTCAATGATTTTTTCCCAAAACTTAGCCAAATCGCCCGGTGATATAGTCGGAAGCCCGGCTGGTGACTGGTTTAGTAAACATGCCCCCGGTTTCACCAAATTCCACGAGTTCGCCTAGGTACATAAAGCCGGTGTAATTCGACAGGCGCGCCGCTTGCCCCAGATTGTGGGTGACGATGACGATGGTGTAGTCGGCTTTCAACTGTGTGACGGTTTCTTCGAGCTTGGCGCTGGAGATCGGATCGAGGGCCGAGGTGGGTTCGTCCAACAAGAGGATTTCCGGCTTCACGGCGATACAGCGCGCGACACACAAACGCTGTTGCTGACCGCCCGACAGCCCCAGGCCCGAGGTGTGCAGCTTGTCCTTCACCTCGTCCCACAAGGCCGCCCGGCGCAGCGATTCTTCGACGCGGTTGACCATGTCCGCCTTGCCGAGAGTTTCGTACAACCGCACGCCGAAAGCGACGTTGTCGTGGATCGACATCGGAAACGGCGTCGGCTTTTGGAACACCATGCCGATCTTGGCCCGCAACATCGAAAGATCCACGCCCGGCCGCAAGATGTCCTCGCCGTCGAGCATGATTTTGCCGGTCGCTCTTTGACCGGGATAGAGCGCGTACATTCGGTTGAGCGTGCGCAGCAAGGTCGATTTGCCGCAACCGGACGGACCGATCAGAGCGGTGACCGCATTGGCGGTAAACGGGATGGAGACCGCCGTCAGGGCGCGGGACTTGCCATAGAAAAAGTCAAGATTTTGCACGTCGAGCTTGACGTGGCTCTTGTCAATCACGGCCAGCGAAGTGTCGGAGGGCGTCGGCGCGGCGGCATTCATGAGCGACGGGTCTCCGTTGAAAATAACCGCGCGACGACAGTGACCGTCAGAACCGAACCGGCGATCAACAGAGCGCCAGCCCAAGCGAGGCGATTAAGGTCGGGATAAGGGGTGAGGGCGTCC
>JANXWN010000336.1 GCA_025351125.1 Caulobacteraceae bacterium
GACCACGACGCCCTTTTTAACGCCGAGCTCAAATACGACGACCAGACCGGCGCCATCCAGGTGCATGAACTGGGCGCGGGTCGCTGGGGCGGGGAGGGCGTGTTCGTCAAACGCGACGGCGCCACCGCCGAGGACGACGGCTATGTCATTCTGCTCGTTTGGGATGAAAATACCGAGCGTAGCGAATGCCTGATCATCGACGCCCAGAACTTCGAAAGCCCGCCGGTGGCGACGATCCGCATACCTCATCGCGTACCGTTCGGCTTCCACGCCGGATGGGCGCCGGCGGCCTAACACCGCCTCAAGCGTTGGTCTCCGCCACCGCCAGCGCTTGGCGGAACGGCTTTTGGGCGAGGATGAGGCAGATAATCGCGATGGGGTAGTCGACCGCGGCCATCAAGGCCAGACTACCCCCCAGTGAGCGCCCGCCAAAGACGGTGTCGCTGATCATCCCGCCCAGCCAGGGCCCGAGGGTCAGGGAGGTGACGTTTACCACCAGCAGATAGACCGCGATGATCCGGCCCTTGAGCGCATTGGGCACGATGAACTGCAAGGCGCTCGCGCCCAGTCCTGACGGCCAGCCCATCAGGAAGGTGATCGGCGCCAGAAAGGCGCAGACCTGCCAAGCGCGCGGCGCCAGGGGCATGATAACCGCCAGCGGCGCGAGGGCGATCACGCTGTACAGGACCAGGCGCAGCGTGGCGTCGGTGCGGCCGCGCGCCTGCAGTCGACCGGCCAAGCGGCCGGAGCCGATGCTCCCGGCCAACCCGAAGAGGAAGGCCATTAGGCCAAAGACCAGGCCGGCCTGCGCGCGGGGAAGGCCTCGTTCCCGGACCAGAAATTCGACGATCCAGAAGAATAGTCCCCAACCTTGGATCGACAAGGCGATGAAGGCGACAAACATGAGGGCAAGGAATCTACGCCGGCCGCTCAGAAAACGAAGGAACCCGGTAAGGGTAATGGGCGCCAGCACGGTAGGGTCCGCCGCGACGCGCCGCGTCGGCTCGCGCAGGGTCAGGCGCCCAATTAAAGCCATCGCCAGACCCGGTAGGCCCAGGGCCAGAAACATAGCCTGCCAAGACCTTACCGCGCCGATCAGCGGCAGGACCAGGGCGGGGCGATGTTCGAGGGCTTGGATGATCTGACCGCCGGCCAGGCTCGCCAGGCCCACGCCGATCAGGGGGGCCGCGGCGAAGACACCGACTGCGGCGGGCAGGCGCCGGCGGGGAAAAAGGTCGGACAACATGGAATAGGCGGCCGGTCCCAGGGCGGCTTCTCCGAGGCCAACGCCCATGCGGGCCGCAAACAAGGCGGCGAAACCTTGAACGGTGCCGCAAACCGCCGTCATCAGGCTCCAAAAGGCCATGCCGCCGGTGATCACCGCACGCCTAGAGCCGCGATCGGCGATCCAAGCCAGCGGCACGGTGGCCACGCTGTAAAGCAAAGTGAAGGCAAGGCCGCCAAGCAAACCCATCTGGCTGTCGCTGACCAGAAAATCCCGGCGGATAGGCCCGATCATCATGGCGAGGACTTGGCGGTCTATCGTCGACAAGCTGGCGGCCAGGGTGAGAAAAATCACCGCGTACCACGCGCCCGGCGCCACGCAGTCAAGTTCGACGCCGGCGGTCGGCGCGGGATTGTTGTTTTGGGTCACTGCGGGCCGTTTCCATTGCCGGAGACTTTACCGGCCCCGCTTGCCACGGATGCTCGGATATTTAGCGGCCCTTGTCAAAGCCGCCGTAGTTCTTCGGATCCGACGCCCTCCGACCGTGCCCGGTCAGGTCGGCGGATTCAATTCACCCCGACGCAGCATGGCGATGGTCTTGCCCAGGAATTCGCGGACCACTTGCTGGGACGACTCCGGCCAGATGTCTCGGTTGATCAGAAGGCCCGCCAAGGTGGCCGTCGCATAGTCCATGGCCAGAGCGTATCCCTCCAAATCGTGCGTCCATTCGGGGAAGGTGCGGATCGTCTCGGCCAGCGCGGTTTGGTCCAGCCGGCGCGCCCTTGGCAGGAAAATCTCCGCCAGGGCAGGGTCGGTCCGCGCGGCGATAGCCAGTTCGAGATAGGCGGCGTATTCTGGCGTCTGCAGGCTGTTCCAGGATATCTCTATGCCCGCCATCTTATAGATGCGAGCCGGATCCTTCAACGCGCGGACGCCATCGAGAAAGACCTCCCAGCGTTTATAGACGGTGTAGTCGATCACCGAGGCGATCAGATCTTGTTTTGTAGCGTAGTGATGCAACATGGCGCCGCGGGATATGCCGGCCATTTCGGCGATCAGCTGGGTGGTGGTGCGGCCGTAACCGTGCGTCCGCAGGCAGTTGACGGCCGCCTCCAGTATCGCGATACGGGTTTGAACGCTCTTGCGCTGCTGCCAACCTTGCCCCTCCGCGTCGAGACCCTCCGGCGCCAACAGGGCCAGCACTCGGATGCTGATATCGTCCACCAAATCGATCTCCGAGGTCTTGGGACTCGCCCCGCCAAATGTTTTTTACGGAACCCGGCGTCCTCTGGCTAGACGCGCGAGTATCATTGCCTATAGTCACGCGAATAACAAACAAGCTTGCCGGTTTTTGCTGGCGCGATTTTGAGGGAGATATCGGTATGGACCTTGGTCTCAAAGGCCTAAACGCCGTACTGGCCGGCGCCAGCAAGGGCATTGGACGGGCGACGGCCGAAGCGCTCGCCGCCGAGGGCTGCAACGTCGCGATTTGCGCGCGCGGACAGGACGCGGTCGACGCCACCGTCGCTTCGCTCAGCGCCAAGGGCGTCAAGGCACTCGGCGAGTCCGTGGACATCGCCGACCCCGCAGCCTACGCGGCCTGGGTGGCGCGCGCGGCCGAGAGCCTGGGCGGCTGCGACATCTTCATCTCATTCGCTTCGGCCGGCGGCGGCCCCGCCAGCGAAGAGACTTGGAAAAAGGTATTCGACCTCGATCTTCTCGCCACCTTCCGCGGCGTGCAGGCGGCCATGCCCTATCTTGAGAAATCCAAATGCGGCTCGATCATCGCGGTTTCTTCGACGGCCGCCCTTGAGGATTTCTTTGGACCCCAAGCCTACAACGCCATGAAGGCGGCGGTCATCAACTATGCCTCCGCGCTCAGCCAACAGCTCGCGCCCAAGGGCATCCGGGTAAATACCGTCTCGCCCGGTCCGGTATTCATCACCGGCGGATCGTGGGACATGATCAAGACCCATATGACCGCCCTTTACGATCAGACGGTCAAGACCGTGCCGATGGGCCGGCTGGGCAATGGCGAGGAATTGGCCCGGGCGATCGCTTTCATGGCCTCGCCGGCTTGCCCCTTCATGACCGGCGCGAACGTCGTTATCGACGGCGGCATCACCAAACGCGTCCAGTATTGAGGTCCGGCTATGACTGATCGGGTGCAAAAGCGCATCAACGCCGTTCTCGTCGCCAGCGGAAAATACCACGATATCGATTATGCCCGCCTGGAGCTTCTGAAGGTTTTGAGCAAGGACGACCGTGTGCGAGTCCGGGTATTCGAAGACTACTCGAACCTGGAGGCTATCCGGACGGCGGACTTCCTCGTCACCTACACTTGCGATGTCATGCCCCGGCTGGACGAGCAAGAGGCGCTGCGCGCCTGGCTGGAGGCGGGCGGCCGGTGGTATGCCCTGCACGGAACCAACTCAATCTTGCGTTTCGTGGCCGGCGGCGTCGACAGCCCCCGGTGGGCGCCGCATTTCATGGAGACCTTGGGCTCGCAGTTCATAGCCCACCCCCCCATCGCGCCGTATACGGTGACGGTGGCCGACCCGGACCATCCTCTGGTGAAGGGCGTGGAACCCTTTCAGGCGACCGATGAACTCTATCTATCCGACCTTCACGGCGAACGGCACGTGCTGCTCGAGACCGAATTCGGGGGTGAGGCGGAGGGCTTCATCGAGCATACCTGGCCCATGGCCAAGCACCCGGTTTTCTACCTCCACCCCGTCGGCAAGGGCGAGGTTCTTTACCTTACGCTTGGACATTGCCGGGGCCACTATGACATGCTGCCGCTGATGGACTTCTACCCCGTCCCGGAAAAGGGATCGTGGGACCTTCCAGTATTCCACGACCTGCTGGCCCGTGGCTTGGAGTGGGCAAAGGCGCCGGCCTTGGCGCGGGCGGCGACGTGACCCGCTATCGCAAGGCGGACACCCAGCTGCAGCGGTACAAATTTAGTCCTGTCGGCAAGATTGCCCAGCGCTCGCCGACCGTCGGCGCCGACGATTTCGCCGCCCCCGCCCCCCTTTAACACGAGAAACCTACGCCTTTCACGCGCGCATTGAGGGGCATGAACGTCCCGCGTTGCGTCTTTCACTTTTTTCGCGATCTGCAAGGAATCCGCCATGTCCGCAGCCACCAACCACCCCATCAACCG
>JANXWN010000362.1 GCA_025351125.1 Caulobacteraceae bacterium
TAGGACATGTGCTGATCAGCGCCGATTACAGCCAAATCGAATTGCGCCTGCTGGCCCACATTGGGGATATCGCGCAGCTCAAAACAGCTTTTCGCGAAGGCCTCGACATTCACGCCATGACCGCCTCGGAAATGTTCGGCGTGCCCATCGCAGACATGTCGACCGAGACGCGACGACGCGCCAAGGCGATTAACTTTGGTATTATTTACGGCATTTCCGCGTTCGGACTAGCCAATCAGCTTTCTATTCCGCAGGAGGAGGCCGGACTTTACATCAAAACCTATTTCGAACGTTTCCCCGGCATTCGCGCCTACATGGACGCGATGCGTGCTCAAGTGCGCCAGCACGCCTTCGTCACCACACTGTTTGGCCGCAAAATCAATATCCCGATCGTCCGCTCCAAGTCGGTCGCGGAACGCCAGTTCGCCGAACGCGCGGCGATCAACGCGCCGATCCAAGGCGCGGCCGCCGACATCATGCGCCGCGCCATGATCCGTATGCCCGGCGCCTTGAAAGCCGCGGGACTGTCGGCGCGCATGCTGCTGCAGGTGCATGACGAACTGGTGTTCGAAGCGCCCGAAGCCGAGGCGGATCGCGTGTGCGTGATCGCACGACGGGTGATGGAACACGCGGCGGAGCCAGCCGTGGGCATTTCCGTGCCACTGACCGTCGATGCGCGGGCCGCCGCCAATTGGGAAGCGGCGCACTGATGCGAATTCTTTTGGCCACCGACGCTTGGGCGCCGCAAGTAAACGGCGTGGTGCGCACGTTGACGCGCGTGGTGGCCGAACTGCGTGACATGGGAGAGGAAGTCGAAGTCATCAGTCCCGACCAATTCCCCACCTTCCCCTTGCCAACCTATCCGGAAATAAAGCTGGCCATGGGCGCGCACGACAAGGTGCAGGAGCGATTCAAAGCCTTCGAGCCTGAAGCGATTCACATCGCCACAGAAGGTCCGCTGGGGCTGGCGGCGCGGCGAATCTGCCTCGACTGGAAGTTACCCTTCACCACCAGCTATCACACCCGATTTCCCGAATATGTGTCGGCGCGTTTTCCCGTGCCCTTGGCGGCGGGGTATGCCTACATGAAATGGTTTCATCGCCCATCCGGACGGCTAATGGTTGCGACCGAGACCATGCGCGAAGAGCTGCAGCGGCACGGATTTTTAAATATTTCCTTGTGGTCCAAAGGTCTGGACACCGAGATGTTCCATCCGCGGCGCCAAGGCGAGCCCGACGTGTTCGCGGGATTTGTGCGGCCGGTTTGGTTGAACGTCGGGCGGGTAGCCGTCGAAAAAAATATCGAATCATTTGTCAAACTGGATTTACCCGGCACGAAAGTCGTCGTCGGCGACGGCCCCCAGCGCGAAGAGTTGGCGACGAAATATCCCGACGTGGTGTTCGCCGGCTCCAAATTCGACGCCGACCTGGCCGCTCACTATGCGTGCGCCGACGTTTTCGTCTTTCCTTCGCTGACCGACACCTTCGGGTTGGTCATTTTGGAGGCCTGGGGCGCGGGGACACCGGTGGCCGCCTTCACCGCGCCCGGTCCGGCTGACATCATTCCCGAATCCGGCGCCGGCGTGCTGGCGATCGGCCAAACAAGCGGTCTCGCGGAGGCATGTTTGGAGGCATTGAAAATTGACCGGATCACGGTACGCGACGTGGCGTTGGGATATTCGTGGCGGGCCTGCGCTGAAGAATTCCAGCGCCTGCTACAGCCCTATCCAGAGCCGGAAAAGAGCCGATTTTGGCGACGTTTGCGACGGTTGGCGCGGCTCAGGCGAAAACCCGTACCGACGGCCGGGGTCGCTTAGTTTCCATGGCGAGACGTCGGTCATGAACCCACGGACGGTCTATCCCCTTGAAGGCGGCTGCGGCTGTGGCGCCGTGCGGTATCGGATGGGGACGGCGCCGCCGTTTCTGAATATTATGATCCTCCCGCCTACCGGCCGCGCACGAGCCTCGCGCGGCGTGCGGCCTACGCGCGTTATCTTTCCCGACAGCACGCCCGGATTGTCCCGCGAACGTCACAATTTGGGTTCACGCTTGAAAAAAGGGAGATCGTCAATGACCACGACCGCGGATATCGCCGCCGACCTTGTCGAATTGTGCAAGGCCGGAAAATTCACCGAGGCGGGTGAAAAATATTGGGCTGACAATGTCACAAGTGTCGAGGCCGGGGCGCCGGCGGGCGGCGATCCGGTCAGCCGCGGCAAAAGCGCGGTAAAGGGCAAGGGTGAGTGGTGGGCCGCAAACCACGATATTCATTCGATGGAGGTGCACGGCCCCTATCTCAACGCCGACCAATTCACCGTCCGCTTCGTCATCGACGTCACGTTCAAGCAAACCGGCCAGAGGATGCGGATGGACGAGATCGCCGTTTATACGGTTGCCGACGGCAAGATCGTCGAAGAACGTTTTTTTATAGGCGGTTGACCAGCCTATTGCGCCGCCGCCGGCGCGCGCGTTCGGGCCTCCAAATCGACCCTTTGAGCCGTGATCGCGTCGAGCGTGGACATGGCGGCGGAAAGCTTGGCCTTATCGCCGCGGCGCTTGGCGGCGTAGACCGCGCCGGTCGCCTCCATTTCGCGAATCGGAAGCAGATGGCTGTCGTCGGCCGGTTCGAAGCCGCCGATACCGACGCGCCGAAGGGCAAGGCGTGCTTGGATCGCATCAGTCTGGCGGCCTTGACCATAAGTCAGAAAAAACTGACGGAGTTTTTCTCTGACCACCGGATCGAGGCTCTTTCGACGGATAACCGGATTTTGCGGTAAGCTCGACGAGCGCCACAACACAGTGACCGCGGCGCCGTCCACCCCCCCCAACCCCCGGTCAAGCGTTAGGGCCGCGGCGCTGACGGTCGCCAGATCAAGTTCACCCTTGGCGACGGCGGCGAGATCACTTTCGGGGCCGGCGCCGATGCGCACACGTTTAAAACAGCTCTGCGGATCGATACCACGTGGGGCGAATAGATAGGTCAAAGGGGCGAGCGCGCCAGCGGTAGACCCCGCGTCCCCCATGGCCAGCGTCAGGGTCCGCTTGCAGCTTAAGGCGCGATCGAGGGTGAGTTTGCGTTTGGCGTTCGCGATCAGAACGGCCGTACGGTCGTCGGCGTCGACGGGATCATCCGTGCGGGCGAAGACCTCGCCGCCGCCACGCCGAACAGCTTCCAGCCCCGATTGATTGGAAACCAGGCCGGCGTCGACCGACTTGCGGCGCAGGGCCTCGATCAGAGCCGCCGTCGTGTCATACACCCTAAGCTTGACCTTCAACCCGGTCCGGCGCTCCATATCGGCGAGTACCGGTCGCCACGCCGCGTCGGCGAGGCGCGCGGGCCCCGCCGACAGAACGGCGAAATGAATTTCCCCCGCGGTCTCACCACCCTGCGGAGCGCCGGCCCGGCCACAGGCGGCCAATAAAGCCGCCGACAGAGCTACGGCGCAAAGGCGGCGGCGCGTCGTCATTCGGGCCGTCTCCCCCAAAACATCTGACCTGCGATAGGTGCTTTATACACGACCCGCGGGCGATGGATGTATCCCGGTCCGCGCCGCCCGTGATTTCCGCTTTACATCGGGGGGCTTGGTCCCTATGTGCACCGCTCCGGCGGACCCGATGTCCTCATAAGCGCTGCTAACGCCGGTCTGGGTTTAACAACTTGCAGGGGGTTACGTGAATTGCACGTTTACCAATCTCCCCTGGACCTGGTCCGTGAGCGGTCACCGGAACGCCCTGTCGCCCTCGTGCGACCGAGCACCGTAGCCGCGGCGGCGCGCTGGTTCAGGTCTAATTTTTCGGGCGATGTGCTCTACGCGGTGAAGGCCAACCCATCGCCGTGGATGATCCGCGCCTTAATAGAAAACGGCGTCACCGGCTTTGACGTCGCGTCGCTTTCCGAGGTCGCTTTGGTGGCGCAGCAAGCGCCGGGCGCCCACATGGCCTTCATGCACCCGGTCAAAAGCCGGGCGGCGATACGAGCCGCCTATTGTGACTACGGCGTGCGGACCTTCGCGCTGGATTCGCACGAAGAGTTGGCGAAAATCATCACCGCCACCGACACCGCCAAGGATCTCAACTTGATCGTGCGTCTCGCGGTGGACGCTTCGGGCGCGGCCTACAGTCTAAGCGGAAAGTTCGGGGTTTCAACGCTTGAGGCGCCCTTTATTCTGCTGGCGGCGCGCCGCGCGACTCAAGATTTGATGGGTGTTTCGTTCCACGTCGGCAGTCAGTGTATGCGGCCGTCAGCTTATCAGGCGGCGATGGCGCAAACCTCACGCGCGCTCGTGCGCGCCGGCGTGTTCGCTGACGTCGTCGACGTCGGCGGAGGCTTTCCGTCGGTTTATCCGGGCATGGTTCCGCCGGATCTATCCGAATATGTCGCGGCCATTGAACGGGGCTTCAATGATATGATGGTGCACGACACAACCGAACTTTGGTGTGAACCGGGTCGCGCCTTCGCCGCGGAGAGCGCCTCGATCCTCACCCGCGTCGAGCAACGCAAAGGTGATGCGCTTTACCTGAATGACGGCGCCTATGGTTCGCTGTTCGACGCGGCGCATGCCAAATGGCGGTTCCCGGTTAAACATCACCGGGCCGACGGCCAAGCGCGCGGCGCGCCAAAAGCCTTCCAGTTCTTCGGCCCGACCTGCGATTCCATAGACCATATGCCGGGCCCGTTTTGGCTGCCTGACGACGTGGCCGAGGGTGACTATGTCGAGGTGGGCATGCTGGGCGCTTACGGCGTCGCCATGGCCACGCGATTTAACGGCTTTGGCGACATCGATACCGTCCAAGTCGGCGACGCACCGATGGCCTCCCTGTACGGCCTTGCGCCTCGCTCAATCCCCACGCCTCGCCACGAAACCAGCGCCGTCATCAAACTGCCGCGCGCCAAAAGCAAAAAACGCCGGCGGCGGTAACGACCGACTTCTCTTCCTCTTTGAGGAAAGTACCGCCGCAGGCGGGGAAGGAGGCCGGCAGCCCATCCGCCCCCGCTAGCAAAGCAATCGCCCCCTTCGTTTCGGCGCAAGAGGGCGCCGATCCACTTCCCGAGAAGGGGAAGAGAAAGAGACTTGTGATGAACGCCTCTAAGCCCAACACCAAGGCCGAGCTGCTTTCGAAAGTGGTCGAGCACGTCGACATCACGGCTTATGACGCGCGACCGGTGATCGACGCCATGCGCAAGATGAGCTTCACATCGCGCGACACCGCGCGGGCGTCGGACATCTTCAACATGGCGATCGAGGACAAGGATTGCTCGGTGTGGCTTACCTTGGCCGGATCGACCAGCGCTGGGGGCTGCATGCACGTCTATCGCGACATGATCAAATACGGCATGGCCGACGTGGTCGTCGCCACGGGAGCCTCGATCATCGACATGGATTTCTTCGAGGCTCTGGGTTTCAAGCACTATCAGGCGCAAGGCGGCGTCGACGACCGCGACCTTCGGGCCCTCTACATCGACCGGATTTACGACACCTATATCGACGAGGAAGAACTTCAGGCCTGCGACCACGCCATCAAGGCGATCACCGATTCCTTGGAGCCTCGCCCGTATTCCTCGCGCGAATTCATCCACGAAATCGGCAAATGGCTCGCCGCCGGCAACGCTAAAAAGCCCGGCAGCTTGATCCAAACCGCCTACGAAGAAGGCGCGCCGATCTTCTGCCCGGCCTTTACCGATAGCTCGGCGGGATTCGGCCTGGTCAAACACCAAGTCGAGCGCATCAAGGCCAAGCAGCCCTACGTGTGCATCGATGCCGTCGCCGATTTCCGCGAACTCACCGACGTCAAGATCGCCGCCGGTACAACAGGCCTGTTCATGGTCGGCGGCGGCGTGCCGAAGAACTTCGCGCAAGACACCGTGGTCTGCGCCGAAATCCTGGGCGTCGAAGCCGAAATGCATAAATACGCCGTGCAAATCACTGTCGCCGACGTCCGCGACGGGGCCTGTTCGTCTTCGACTCTGAAAGAGGCCTGCTCGTGGGGTAAGGTGGACGTGACGTGGGAACAAATGGTCTTCGCCGAAGCCACCACCGTAGTGCCCCTGATCGCCTCAGACGCCTACCATCGCGGCGGCTGGCGGACGCGGGGGAAGCGGCGGTTCGCGGGTTTGTTTGGGTGAGGGGTCAGGCGAAAGTTTAAAGCGCGCCCAAACGACCTGATTGCAGCAATTTTGGGTAGCTAAATCGGGGCCAACATTGTGGAAACAGGCTCTCCCTATCCGAAAATCCATCGGTCGTGTCGATGGCCACATATTTCTGCGGCAACGCGACATTTGACGTCTACTTTCCCACACGGCATTTTTTGCCGTATGAGCGAAATGCGGAAAATTACGGCAATTCTCCCTGCAGAACTCTTAACCTGCGCCACGGACGCGTCCGGTCTCAGTCTCACCGAGACCTTGAAACAGGCTTTGCGCGATTTCAATCATCGCGCTGCCGGCCAGAAGCTGTTGGCCATGCGCGGCAAGGTCGAATTCGCCCTCGACTGGCAAACCTTGCGCGGCAAGGATGAGGCGTGATCGCGGTCGACGCTTGCGTCGTGATTCCGTTTTTGGCGGGCGACTCGATCCCGCACGCCGAAGCCTTCGCGCGATTGCTCGCCTCCGACGAAGCCGTGTTGGCGCCGTCCACCGTCGCCGAACTGTTGTCCGACCCCAAAGGCGGCCCGTAAACCGCGTCTCTCATCGAAGGGCTAAAAGTCCTTGATCTGGAGAACGGTTATTGGGGGCGCGCGGGTCTGTTATGCGCCTCTCTGCGGAGCGCGGGCCGCAAGGCGGCGCTCGGCGACGCGCTGGTCGCTCAGGCTGCCTCGACGCGGATGTCGCGCTCTTAACCTGCGATGCCGATTTCGCGGCCTTCGCCGCGCTGGCGGGGCTGAAACTAGCGGAGTGAGGTTCGGTCTCGGTCGCCGCCGCGCCGGCCCCCCGCTCGACCGCCCGCTCCAGAACCGGTCGCCAATCGGCTTCGAACGGCAGCAGGAAATCTTCGATCAGGGAGCGTTCCAGATCGGCCGCCGATAACCGGTGTCGCAGCGTCTCGGCCCCGCGCCGACGCACGGTGAGTTGGTTGTCGGCAAGCATGTAGCGCGTATCCAACTCGGTTCGCGAGACGATCAGGGTCTTGCGAAACAGCGAGTCGGGGTGGGTCGAGGTGAACCAGTTGGCGGCGACATAATCGATATCCAAAGGGGCTTCGGGCGCAATATCATAGATCGGTTGCCAGTCGTCCACGATGCGCGCTTCCAAGCGTAGACCGTCGGCGTCGGGGCTGAGGCGGACCGCTTCGAACGCAGTTTGCTGAGGCTCGCGAACGGCGAGCCGTATGGAGGCCGTCAGCATGGCGGCGCCGAAACCAACGTCGGCGAGCCAGTCTTCACCATCCAGCCGCACGCGCACCGCCTGGTGGGTGCGCGGAACCGGCTGATCAAGGCGACGATTCCAACGCGGCCGCGCGAGGAGGTTCGATGCCTCGAAACTCATTGCCCGCAGCACACGCTTGAAAAGATCGTTCTGCTCGAAACAATAACCACCGCGCCGCGCGCCGATCAGCTTGGCGTCGATGACGGCGGGGTCGAGGCCGACGCCGCGCCCCATTTGCACGTCGATGGCCTCGAACGGGATGGCCGCGGGGTGCAGCCGCTGAAGCGTTTGCAAAACCGCGAGCGTCGGTTCGCGCGGCCCGGCATAGCCGACGCGGGCGCAATAAGCGTCGAGATTCACCTGAGACCCATGATGAAAATTTGTCATCAAACCCCTTCTAATATGTGGCGTAGCGGGGACACCATTCCACACCTCGCGACTTGGCGCCAAACAGCGGCCGCGGTTTGGCCGGGTTCATTTTCGCCGCGCGTGGCGAAACATCGCACCGGTGGTCCGTCGTTCGAAGGCTCGCGCCTGTTCGCGGCGCCCGACACGGGCTGAGCACCCCTTGCACGTCGCCCGCACGCCCTCTAACCCCGACAATTCGACGGTAAGGGTGACGACGCGTGGCTGACACAATCGACGAGACCTACGGCGGCATCGAAGTTTGGCGTGGAAGCGTTAACGCTTGGGAATGCGACCACATGGGGCACATGAACGTGCGCTTCTATGTCGCGCGCGCCATGGAAGGGATGGTTGGCGTGGCTGACGCGCTCGGTCTGCACGGCACCTTCCACGCCCACGCCAACGCCACCTTGCTGGTGAAGGATCAGCATATTCGGTTCTTGCGCGAAGCTCGCCCCGGCGCGCCCCTGCACATGGTTGCGGGCATTTTGGACGTCTCGGATAGCGAGGCGCGCATATTGCAATTGATCGTGCACTCCGGGTCAGGGGAGTTGGCGGCCAGCTTGCAGACGGTGGTTAGTCACGTCACGGCGCAGGAAGAACGACCGTTTGCTTGGTCGACGGCAACGCGATCTCGGGCCGAAGCTTTCGCCGTCAGCGTGCCGGATCGCGCCGCGCCGCGCAGCCTGTCGCCGATGTCTTCGCCTGGTTTCGCCAACCTCTCGGAAGCGGTTCGTTTGGGTCTGGTTCGCTTGAGTGCCGGCGCCATCACCCCTCAGGATTGCGACGCCTTCGGTCGGATGCGACCAGAAACGTTCATCGCTCGCGTATCCGATGGCGTGCCGGCCCTCGCCGCCGCATTTCGCGAGGGCGCCAGTGGCGTTGACCGGTCCGCCAACGTCGGTGGCGCGGTGATCGAATACCGTTTGTCGCACCGGGCTTGGCCACGCGCGGGCGACCGCTTCGAAATTCGCTCCGGTTTGGCGGGTATCGACGCCCGAACCCAAAAAGTGGTGCACTGGATGCTCGATCCGGTCAGCGGCGAGGCGTGGGGGACCGCTGAAGCCATCGCCGTCGCTCTCGACCTGAAGGCGCGCAAAATGATCCCCAATAGCGCGGCTGACCAATCGCGTTTGCGGCCACGAATCACGCCGGGATTGACGATGTAATATGTCCTCAGGCGAGCGAGCCTTTACACCCGCTCGATCGCCGCCTGCAGCACCGCTCGAGCAAGGTCGGGGCGTTCCATGGGAAGGAAATGACCCGTAGCGGGTACGATTTCAAACGTGATGCGCGACGCGGCGCGGGACGTTTGGGCAACGGGATTGAACCGGCAGGCGGAATCGTTCTCCGCGGCATAGATTTCGATCGGGCAGGCTGACTGCGCGAACGCCGCGCGGCTATCGTGGCGTTGAGCGCGATAGGTTGAGGCCTCCCACTTTGGGGCGCAACTCAGCGTGACCTCGCCCGACGGCAAATCGCGCAAACCGTCGGCCAGGTAATCGCTCAGCATGGCGTCCGGCCACCCGATAAAGGCCCCCCGTCCCCGATAGGACGCGAAGGCCGCGGCCCGATCATCGTAAACCGCCCGCCGCCGTTCCGCGCCCATCGCCAGAAGCATCGGCTGGTCGGACTCGACGACCGGCGCCGGCAGAATCACCGGATCAAACAACGCCAAACGTCGGGCCAAGCGCGGTTCGGCCGCCGCCGCCAACAGCGATATTGTACCCCCCATCGAGTGTCCTGCCAGGACAACGCCCTCAAGATTCAACGCCTGACGCAAGGCCAGCAAATCATCGCGAAAGTCATACCAATCGGACCGACGGTCGGGGATGGCCGGCAAGGTCGACCGGCCGTGACCGCGCTGGTCCACCGCGAGAATACGATAAGTCGCCGCGAGGGGCTCGAGAATGCAGCGATAGGTTAGGGCGTTAAAGCCCGTGGCATGCAGGAAAACCAGATCGATGGGGCGATCCGCGGGACCCCAGTCGAGCACGCACGCCGTCCCGACGCCGCGCCGCGGCAGCGTCACGAAACGTTGGCCGAAACTCAAGCTGTCAACGCTTTTCCGCGGGGTTTTGGCCGCTCGCCTGCGCTATCAGGGCGGCGATCCGATCGGTCGAGTCGGCGACTTGACCCAACATCTGCAGAGGCGAGGCGCCCGGACGCACAGCCGCGACCACTTCGTTGGCGGCGTTTTGCGCCATCGCCACCGCTACGTTTTGCGCCACGGCGAATTTGGAGGCGGCGTCGTCCTGATAAATAAACCCATAGGTGGGATAGGTGGTCGTTCCTAGATCGCGCGAGGGGTCGTACCACACCTTAACTTCGCTCCAGTCGCCTGCCGGAGACACGTCGATGACGGTCACGTTCTGCTCGACGTGTCCGCGCGCGCCCTCGATAATCGACCAATTGGCGTGCGTGATTTGGATGATGCGATCGGTAAGCACCTGACTCACCACGGCCACATGGCCCAAACGCATCCGACCTGTCGGCTTGAAGCACAGCACGGCGCCCGCTTTCGGCGCAAATCCGGTTTGATACCGACCGGCCGCTTGGCGCCACCATGTGTGCGCGTCGCCGAAAATCTGTATTCCGGACATCAGTCGTGCGAAGGGAACGCATTGCCAATAAGAGTCGGCCGTGGCGCCCGTCGGACTGATGCTCACGAGCAGAGCCGCAGCGATGGAACCAATCACGGTTCTCAAACGTATATGCATTTTCAGGAAATTTCCCCGATTAACAGATCTATGCATAACGTGCGCCTAGATAAATGAAAAGAGTGTTTATTTCCAGATCGATTGAAAATATGTGAATAACTCTGAGAGGAGCTCACGTCCCCGTGATCAATCGATGGTTTACCGCAGCAGTATAGATCTCCGATATTTACTAAAATTATTTATGTATACTTAAGATTTAACATTAGAAAATACTTTATTCAGCCGCAAAATATAACGGGCTGATAGCTTTAGGGATCGTGGTAGACCACCTGAATGCCCTAGTTCGCCCGCGTGGCAAGGCGATTTGATTACCGGACATAAGGCCGACGAAGACTAACGGCGGTTTCAAAACGCAACGCTCGGCACGCTCGCTAGGGCTCGAATTGCAAGACGCGACGCTTCGTCGCACCGCATTGCGTATTTTCGCCCCCGCCAGGGCTGCCTCTTCGCCCCCCCCCCCCGCTGTTAACGCTCGCCGCCAGCCTTGCGATGAAAGATGTTGAGCATTTCCACGAACATCGAAAAGGCGATGGCAAAATAAAGGTAGCCACGCGGCAGGTGGAATCCCAAACCATCCGCGACCAAGGCCACACCGATCAGCAAGATAAACGCCAGCGCCAGCAGTTTGGCGGTCGGGCGGTGGTGGATAAAATCGCCCACGGGCTTAGCGGCGAACAACATCACCAGCGTCGACGCCACGACGGCGGCGATCATCACCGGCAGATTATTGGTCATTCCCACCGCCGTAACGACGCTGTCGATCGAAAAAACGATGTTGATCAAGCCGATCTGGACGATGACTGGCCAAAGCTTGGCATGACCACCTTTCGGCGCCGCGTCGGGCGCGTGACCTTCGATGGCGTCATGAATTTCCGTCGTGCCCTTGGCGAGCAAAAACAGTCCCCCACCGATCAAGACCAAATCCTTGATACTAAAAGCGCGACCGAACGCGGTAAACAGCGCGACGCTCAGTTTGGTCAGCCACACCAAGCCGCCCAACATGGCGATTCTGAGCACCATGGCCAAAGCCATGCCGACACGCCGCCCGGTCGGCCGCTCCGCGCGCTCAAGTCGATGCACCGCCATCGCCAAAAAGACGATATTGTCGATCCCGAGAATGATCTCGAGAAAGGTCAGCGTGGCAAACGACGCTAGCACTTCACCATTCAGCAGTTGGGCCATGCGGTAGTATGGGCGGTCGAGGGGCCGCGGATCAATCGTCTTTGGCAAATCGCCTGCAACCCTACCTGGATCGTCGGCTGTCGCGCGGATGTCCGGTATTTGACGGCTTGCTGACGTGTTCATGCGGCAAGGCACGTTTTAGAGGGTTTCGCGATGATCGATGGCCCGCCAATGCTCATTCAAAAACTCAGGCTGCAACACGGCTGGTTGCAGGAATAGAGTGGGGTATCGGCGTCGTGTCACATGGACGGCGCGTGTTTGATCAGGTTCCCTTGAGCGGCCGGTGGCAGGGGCGGAGGCGGAACAATATCTGGGGCGCAAGCTGTGAGCGGCTCACAAAAAACTATACGGATCGACGTCGATTGTTAGCCGGATCGCGCCCGGCGGTCGGACCCGAGCGCGCCATGCGCCGAGGTAGGCTTGCAAATTAACGGATCGGTCGGCGCGCACCAGGAAACGTTTGCGCCGCCGCCCGCGAACCAATCCTAACGGCGCGTCGGCGGGGCCGTAAACGCTGACGCCCTGCGCGTTGGGCGCCGCCGCCGCGAGGGCCTGCACAAAGGTTTCCAGGGCAGCCGCATCGGGTCCGGAAACGATCACCGCCGCCAAACGTCCATAGGGCGGTAAGCCCGCGAGCTCCCGTTCGGACATTTCCACGGCCACAAAGGCATCTCGATCACCCGCCGCTATCGCTTGCATGACCGGGTGATCGGGGGCCCAGGTTTGAATCAGGGCGCGGCCGGGCTGATCGCGACGGCCGGCGCGTCCGGACACTTGTGTGAGGAGTTGATAGGTCCGTTCCGCTGCCCGCAGATCGCCGCCGCGCAGTCCAAGATCAGCGTCCACCACCCCCACCAGCGTTAGGCCCGGAAAATTGTGCCCTTTCGCGGCGGCCTGGGTGGCGACCATAATGTCGAATTCCCCGGCCGCCATGGCGTCAATCAAGGCGCGGGCGTCCGCGGCGCTGGAGGCGGTGTCGGAGGAAAATACCGCCAATCGTGCGTTGGGAAATAGGCGCCGCGCCTCCTCCTCGATCCGCTCGACGCCGGGGCCGATGGCGACCAGCGATTCAGGCGCGCCGCAGTGCGGGCAGCGGTCCGGCTTGGGCATGGAAAAGCCTGTCAGGTGACACACCAAGCGGCCGGTATAGCGATGCTCCACCAACCAGGAATCGCTGTCGGGCGCCCGCATCCGCTCGCCGCATGCCCGGCACAGCACCAGTGGGGCATAGCCGCGGCGATTGAGGAACAACAGCGACTGCTCGCCACGCGCCAAGGTGTCGGCTACCGCGCCGACGAGTCTAGGCGAGAGCCAGCCGCCTTTGTCCGGCGGCGACGCACGCATATCGATCAGGCTGATGTCCGGCATCCCGGCGGCGCCGTGGCGATCCGACAGACGCAGCCACTGGTAGCGTCCGCCTTGCGCGTTCCACAAGGTTTCCAGGGACGGCGTGGCCGAAGCGAGAACGACGGCGCAATCCTCGATCTTGGCGCGGGCGACGGCCAAGTCGCGAGCGTGATAGATAAATCCGTCTTCCTGCTTGTAGGAACTGTCGTGTTCTTCGTCGACGACAATTAATTTTAGACAGACGAACGGAAGAAACAGGGCCGAGCGCGCGCCGACAACAATACGCGCCGCGCCGGAAGCGACGCCCTCCCACGTTTGTCGGCGTTTCGGGGGCGCAACGCCCGAATGCCATTGCGCCGGGGCGGCGCCGAAGCGGACCGTGAAACGGTCGAGCACCGCTTGCGTTAGGGCGATTTCCGGAAGAAGCACCAGGACTTGGGCCTGGGGGTCCAGAGCTAAAGCGCCCGCCGCCGCCTCCAAATACACCTCGGTCTTGCCCGAACCGGTGACGCCGTCGAGCAGAGCCACGGTAAACTGATCTTGCCCCACAACCACCTTGAGCGCCTCGGCAGCGGCCACCTGACTGGAGTTAAGAGCGGCGCCCGGGAGACCGCAATCCGGCGCGCCCCAGTGAACGCTCGGCGAGATCGCCACCTCGCCAAGCGCGCCGTCGTCCAGCAATCCTTTGATCACGCTGGCGGAGACGCCGCCGGCGCGGGTGAGATCGGCGCGCGTCAGGGGCGTTGTCGCCGCCGCCAGCGCCCTAATTCGCGCCGGGGTCGAACGTTCCGGCGTGGAACCGGTCGCGACGACGCGACGTTCGGGTTTGGGTTTGGGCGCACGTAGTCCTCGCAGCGTCATCGCCAACGGCTGCCCCGGCCAATCGACCGCATAGCGCGCCGCCCATTGAATAAATTCCAGCGTGCGCGGCGGCAACGGCCAATCATCGAGACGTTCGGCCACGGCCTTAAGGGGTCGATTACCCCCCCGCGCGGGACGTAGGCCAATCACCACGCCGCGCACGACCCGCGCTCCCAAGGGCGCCGCCACCTGATCGCCAAGCTTGAGGCCCATGCCGACCGGCGCCTCATAGTCGAACGCTTCAGGCAGCGGCAGGGGAAGCAGCACCTGCGCAATCCACTTTTCGCTCGCTTCGTCGTCGGCCGCGTCCATACCGACGGTCATCGCGCAATCGGCGAGAGTCGTCGAGGCTAGCGGCGGCGAAACGCAAGCGGCTGTTAACCCGAATGGGTGTTGAACCGCTTTCACGGCCCGAACGGGAAGGCGACGCATGGATATTGAACCCGCGAGAGCGGAAATCGATCTCGCAACACTAAAGGCGAGGCTGCGCGAGAACGCCGCCGAACTACGCCAGGACGGCGACCTTCTCGCCGATCTTGGTTTGCGCGTCGGTGTCGCCAACGTCGTGGACTTCGGACCGGTCGCCCTGTCGCGGGTCAGCGCGGCGCACCAGCGTGAGGCGGGCGAGCGCAAACGACTCGAGGCCATCGCGCAAGCCAATTTCGAGGCCCAGGCCCAGACCCACGCCGCGGTGATCGACTTGCTGGAATCGCGCAATCTCGCCGATTTGGCGCGACGTATGGACGAACTGGCGCGGCTTCGCTTCGGCTTGGCGACCGGGGTCGTGGCGTTAGAGGGCCGTGGCGAGGCTCCGCCGGGTTGGCTGCCGCTGGTGGAGGGCCAAGTCGATCTAATTTTGGGCGCGCGCAAGCTGGCCTTGATAGGTCATGCGCCGACGGCGCTTGGACTGTTTGGCAATCTTGCTCCGATAATCGGCAGCGTGGCGATCCTGCGCTTGGCGATCTGGCAGCCGGCGCGCCAAGGCCTGATGGCCTTTGCCGCCCCCGATCCCGAGGCCTTCACCGCCGATATGGGCGTAGAATTGACCGCCTTTTTGGCGCGCGTGATCGAACGGACCGCCGAACGCTGGCCTGCGCCGTGATCGCGCGCGAGGCCCAGACGGCGTGGCTGCAGCATCTTGCCCGCGAACGCCGCGCAAGCCCCCGCACGCTGGAGGCTTACGGCGCCGGCGTTTCCGCCTATCTCGGCTTTCTCGCGGGCCATCTGAGCGAGGTGGTGACGGTTGCGCGTCTGGGTGAGGTGACGCCGCAGGATTTGCGCGCCTATTTGGCCTTCCGCCGTACAGGAGATTCGCCCCTCGCGGCTCGATCCTTGGCGCAAGCCCTCTCAACCATTCGCAGTTTTCATCGCTTCCTCGACAAACGATTGGCGACTCCCAATACCGCGATCGGTCTGGTCCGCGGCCCGCGTATCAAACCCGGAACGCCCCGCCCGGTCACCGAAGCGCAAGCCCGCGCCTTGATCGCGGAAACTGACGACGACGGCGCGGGGATAGCATGGGTCGTCGCGCGCGATCGCGCGGTGCTGACCCTGCTGTGGGGGTGCGGTTTGCGTATATCGGAAGCTTTGTCCCTGACGGCGGCGGACGCACCCCTCCCAGAGTCGCTGCGCATCCTCGGCAAGGGCGGTAAAACTCGGCTTGTGCCGGTGTTGTCCGCCGTGCGTGAGGCGGTTGAGGTCTATCGCACGCTGGCGCCGTTTGTTTTGGAGCCGGAAGCAGCCCTATTCCGCGCCTTGCGCGGCGGGCCGCTCGCACCGCGTCATGTGCAGGCGACAGTGCAGCGGGTCCGGGCTCGTCTAGGCCTGTCCGAGCGCGCCACGCCGCACGCGTTACGCCACGCCTTCGCCACGCATTTACTGGGGGCCGGCGCGGACTTACGCTCGATTCAGGAGTTGCTGGGGCACGCGTCGTTGACGACGACCCAGCGCTACACGGCGGTAGACGCCGCCGGTCTGCTCACGGCCTACGGTCGGGCGCATCCCCGGGCATAGGCGACCGAGCGCCTACGCCTGCATGGTCCAGCCCTCGACCCCCATGGCCGCTTGCCGCAGAGCCTCCGAGCGGGTCGGGTGGGGATGACAGGTGCGGGCGACGTCTTCCGAGGATGCCGCGAACTCCATCGCCACGCAATATTCGCCGATCATCTCGCCGACGCCCGGACCGATCATGTGTACGCCCAAAATGCGATCCGTGTTCGCGTCCGCCAGAACTTTAACGAACCCTTCCGCCTCGTGATTGACCTTAGCGCGGGAATTGGCGGTGAATGGGAATTTACCCACTTTATATGTGACACCCGTCGCCTTCAGTTCCTCTTCGGTTTTGCCGACTGTCGCCACCTCGGGCGAGGTGTAGATGACGCCCGGAATGACGTCGTAGTTCACGTGCCCCGCCTTGCCGGCGATGATTTCGATGCAGGCGACCGCCTCGTCTTCGGCCTTATGAGCCAACATCGGGCCGTGGGTGACGTCGCCGACGGCGTACACCCCCGCCGCCCCAGTCGCGAAATGGTCGGTGTCGATGAAGCCCCGTGGGTCAGGCGTGATTCCCACGACGTCCAAACCTAAATCATCAGTGTACGGTTGGCGTCCGATCGCCACCAGAACATAGTCGGCGCTCAAACCTTCCGCCGTCCCGCCCGCCGCTGGCTCCACCGTCAAATCGACCCCAACTTTGCTCGCCGTTGCGCCGGTAATTTTAGCGCTCAGCTTAAACGTGATCCCTTGCTTGGACAGGCTGCGCTGAAGCGCCTTGGCGGTTTCGGCATCAAGCCCAGGCGTAATGTGGTCGAGATACTCCACCACGGTGACCTTGGCGCCCAACCGACGCCACACCGAACCAAGTTCAAGCCCGATAACACCCGCTCCGATCACCACCAAATGCCCCGGAACTTCCGGCAAGGCGAGCGCCCCCGCAGAATCGACGATCCGTACCCCATCGACCGTGACTCCGGGCAGCGGCGTCGGCCTCGAGCCGGTGGCGATGACGATCGACTTCCCTTCGAGAATGGATGTGGCGCCTCCGGCGTCGGTAACTTCTACGCGGCCCAGCCCCGTCAGACGTCCGCCGCCCTTGATCCACTCAACCTTGTTTTTGTTAAACAAAAACTCAACGCCTTTCGTTAGTTGAGCAACGGACTCATCCTTTTGTCGCATCATCGTCGGCAGGTTGAGCTTCGGCGTCACGTCGATGCCGAGGCGGGCGAATTGCTTATTCGCCAAATCAAGCATTTCCGATGCGTGCAGGAGGGATTTGGAGGGGATACACCCGACATTCAGACAGGTTCCGCCCAGCGTTTCTCGCTTTTCCACGCAGGCGACCGACAACCCCAACTGTCCCGCGCGAATGGCGCCATTGTAGCCTCCAGGACCACCTCCGATGATGATAACGTCGTACTCGGCCATGGAACGCCCTGATGCTATTTCGCGCTTCGCATTATAGCCGGTAAGGCTTGGAGGTGTCAGAAATTTCCCGCGGCCACGAACAGATAATCGCCCGCTCCGGCCCAGCATGGCGCGGGATCAAGCGCCGGCGTTGTCAGGCTCTGATATCCCAAACCCCCGAGCCAGTCGAAAAGATCGGCGGGGCGGTCGCCGGCGCGGGCCATAAAATCGCCGTCCACCTCCAGATACAGCGTCGGTAAAAACCGGCGAAGCGCTGTTTCCCCGCCTTTCAGGGCACGCATCTCCCAGCCTTCGATATCGGCCTTGATGAAATCGAGCCTTTGGAGGCCGTGGGCACTGACAAACAGGTCCAGCGTGGTGAGAGTAACGCCCTGGTCCATCCGAAAGTCGGACCCGTCCGCTTCCCCCAGATGAGCCGTGCCGAAACCTAGGCTGCCGGAGCGTTTGAGGGGCGTGTGCAGGGTCGAGGCGCCGGGTTTATCGGAGAGGCCCATCGCCATAAGCGTGACATTGCTTATCCCATTTAATCTAAGCGCCGGCGCCATGATCGACCGGGCGTAGGCGGAGGGCTCAAAGGCGTAGATATGGCCTTGGGGCGCCATGCGGGAGAATAGTTTGGAAAACTGACCGGCATGAGCGCCGATGTCGATCACGTTGGCGTCGGGCGGAACGTACCGCCAAAACAGCGCGCGCAGTTCCCGGTGGTGTTGCCGAGTCGCGGCTTTGAACACGTGGGCTAGCCAGGACGCGCGTTGGCGGGGCGTAAGGCGCATCTTGACCGGTTCGAGCGGCGTATTGCCTTATATCTCCAGCAGCAACCGTCGCGGATCTTCGATGTGGTCCTTGACCTTCACCAAAAAGGTAACGGCGCCTTGTCCGTCCACGACCCGGTGATCGTAGGACAAAGCCAAATACATCATCGGACGGATCACGACCTGACCCCTAACGACTACGGGTCGATCCTGGATTTTGTGCATTCCCAAAATCCCCGACTGCGGCGCATTGAGGATCGGCGTGGACATCAGGGAGCCGTAGACGCCGCCGTTGGAAATGGTGAAGGTGCCGCCTTGCAAGTCTTCTAGCGCCAGCGACCCGTCGCGGGCCTTTTTCCCAAGAGCGCCGATCTCACGTTCCACTTCGGCGATGGACATCACATCGGCATCACGAACGACCGGCACGACGAGGCCTCGCTCGCTCCCGACGGCGACCCCGATATCGTAATGGTTCTTGTAAATCAGGTCCTGACCGTCGATCTCGGCGTTAACGACCGGAACCTCCTTAAGCGCCGCGATACACGCCTTTACGAAAAAACCCATGAAACCGAGCATGACGCCATGCCGTTTTTCGAAACTCTCCTTGTACTGACTGCGCAGATCCATCACCGCGCTCATGTCGACTTCATTGAACGTGGTCAACATGGCCGCGGTCTGCTGGGCTTCCTTTAGACGCCGGGCAATGGTTTGGCGCAGCCGGGTCATGCGCACGCGTTCTTCGCGCGCGTGAATTTCGCGGGCGGGCGTCGCGGCGACCAACGGCGGCGGCGCCGAGGCGCGGGCCTTAACAGCGGCCAGAGCATCCCCTTTCGTGATACGCCCCTCCTTTCCGCCGCCGGCGATCGCGGCCGCATCCAACTTGTTTTCGGTAACAACGCGTTGCACGGCTGGCGAGAGTGGCAGCGGTTTCTCGGCGGCCGCTGTCGCCGCCCCGACGGACGCCTTTGCCGCAACGGGGACTGCCGAAGTTTCCGCGGCGGTTTGCGGCGTCTGTGGCGCCGGTGCTCCACCCGCGATCGCCGCGCCAATCCGACCCAAGCGCTGACCCGGCAGAACCGCGGCGCCTTCTTCCGCGTCAATGGCGCTCAAGAACCCATCCTCGGACGCGGCAACCTCCAGACTTACCTTATCGGTTTCCAGCTCGACCAAAACGTCATCGCGTTTGACGACATCTCCCGTCTTCTTCAGCCACCGCGCCACCGTGGCTTCGGTTACGGACTCCCCAAGCGTGGGGGTCATAATGTCAGTCATCTCGGCGTGGCTCCAGCGGATCGGAAGGTAACAAGATGGTTCGCGTATCTACGCCAATTCAAGGTTTCAAGCGAACGCGTGCGCCAAAAAAGTCTCGAGTTCCTTTTTGTGACGGCTCATCAAACCTGCCGCCGTCGACGCCGAAGCCGGACGGCCGACATAGCGGGCGCGCTTCGCGCTAATCTTCAGTTTGGCCAAGGTCAGCTCCAACCACGGATCGACGAAGGTCCAGCCGCCCATGTTTTTCGGCTCTTCCTGACACCAGACCAGTTCGGCATTTTTGAAGCGCACCAATTCGTTCGATAGTGATTTGACCGGCCATGGATAAAATTGCTCCAGCCTGAGCAAGTAGACGTCGTCGATCCCGCGCCGCTCTCGATCCTCCAGCAGATCAAAATAAACCTTGCCCGAACACAGGACGACACGTCGGATCACGTCGTCATCGCGCAATTTGATCGCGGTGTGCTCACCGGCTTCGGCATCGTCCCACAAAACACGGTGAAACGACGAACCCTCCGCCATTTCACTCAAGCGTGAGACCGCTTTTTTGTGGCGGAGTAGCGACTTGGGCGTCATCACAATCAGAGGTTTGCGAAATTCGCGCAGCATCTGACGCCGCAAAATATGGAAATAATTAGCGGGCGTCGTGCAGTTTGCCACCTGCAGGTTATCTTCTGCGCACAATTGCAAGAAGCGCTCCAGGCGCGCCGATGAGTGTTCCGGCCCCTGCCCCTCGTAGCCGTGCGGCAGCAACATCGTTAGGCCGGACATACGCAACCATTTGCGTTCGCCCGACGAAATAAACTGGTCGATGACGACCTGAGCACCGTTGACGAAGTCCCCAAACTGCCCCTCCCACATCGTTAGAGTGTTGGGATCGGTCAGCGAAAATCCGTATTCAAACCCGAGCACAGCCTCTTCCGAGAGGGCTGAATCCAAAATCTCAAAATGCGCCTGGCCTGGCGCGAGGTGAGACAACGGCGTGTAATGTCGCTCGGTCGTCTGGTCGATCAGATCGCAATGGCGCTGAACGAACGTCCCACGCACGCTATCCTGTCCGGACAGGCGCACCGGCGTGCCTTCGTCGAGCAGGCTGGCGAAGGCTAGATGCTCGCCGGTCGCCCAGTCAATGTTCTCGCCGCTTTCAATCGATGCGCGGCGGCTGTCGATCGCGCGCGCCACCGTCTTGTGAACATCGAAACCTTCGGGAACGGTCGTGAAGGCGCGGCCCAAATCGCGCAATTTCTGTAATGGAACCGCCGTAGCGCCGCGGCGCTCCTCGCCCTCCGGGGCCGCCAATCCCGCCCATTTACCGTCGAGCCAATCGGCTTTGTTAGCCAAATAGGTTTTGCCCGCCTCAAATTCGGCATCCAGGAATTTGGTAAAATCAGCTACCCAACTATCGATTTCCGCGGTTGTCGCCACGCCTTCCTCGATCAGTCGTCGCGCGTAGATCTCCCGTGTCGACGGGTGATCCTTAATCGTGCGATACATCAAAGGCTGAGTCATCGTCGGGTCGTCGCCCTCATTGTGACCAAACCGCCGGTAGCAAAACATATCGATCACCACGTCTTTGGCGAATTGCTGGCGATATTCGACGGCCACTTTCGCGGCAAAGGTCACCGCCTCGGGGTCGTCACCGTTGACGTGAAATATCGGCGCTTCGACCATCAAGGCGACGTCCGAGGGATAGGGACTGGTGCGACTGTAACGAGGACTGGTGGTGAAGCCGATCTGATTGTTGACGATAAAATGGATTGCCCCGCCGGTGCGGTAGCCGCGAATTCCCATCAGATTGAAGCATTCGGCGACCACGCCTTGACCGGCAAACGCGGCGTCGCCGTGCATCAGTAGAGGCAGGACGTGGCCACGACCCGCGGAGGGATTGTCGCGCAGGGCGAAGGCTTGCTTCGCCCGCGCCTTGCCCAACACCACCGGATTGACGATCTCCAAATGGCTGGGATTGGCGGTGAGCGACAGGTGCACCTCATTGCCATCGAAGGTGCGGTCCGACGAGGCGCCCAGATGATATTTCACGTCCCCCGATCCTTCGATATCGGACGGCAGGGACGAGCCACCCTGGAACTCATGGAAGATGACTTGATAAGGCTTGGCCATCACGGCCGCCAACACATTGAGGCGCCCGCGGTGCGGCATCCCCAGGATAATGTCCTTAACGCCCAGCGCGCCGCCGCGTTTTATGATTTGTTCGAGCGCAGGCACCGCCGCTTCCGCGCCGTCCAGACCGAAACGCT
>JANXWN010000041.1 GCA_025351125.1 Caulobacteraceae bacterium
GCGAGCGGATGGCCGATGTTCTGCGGCCCCTCGGCTATGGCTTGACCGATGATCCGGAGGGCGCCGATCTGGTGGTGCTGAACACCTGCCATATCCGCGAAAAAGCCACCGAAAAGGTCTATTCCGAACTGGGACGGATAAAGGATATGAAGCTGCGCAAGGCGCAGGCTGGCGGCGAGATGCTGATTGCGGTGGCCGGCTGCGTCGCGCAGGCCGAAGGGGCCGAAATCATTCGCCGTCAAAGCGCGGTCGATCTGGTGGTCGGGCCGCAGAGTTATCACCGCCTACCGGAAATGATCGCTCGCGCGCACCGCGCCAGCGGCGAGGTTTTGGCGACCAACTTCGAGGCTCAGGACAAGTTCGACGCCTTACCCACTGAGCGCGGGACCAGCGGCGCGACCGCCTTTTTAACCGTGCAAGAAGGATGCAATAAATTCTGCACGTTTTGCGTGGTGCCCTATACGCGCGGCGCGGAATTTTCGCGTCCCGGCGCCGATATTGAGCGCGAGGCGCAGGCGCTGGCGACCAAGGGCGTGCGCGAGGTCACGCTGCTGGGCCAAAACGTCAATGCGTTCGAGAACGATGAGGGTGGCGGTTTGGCCGCTCTGATACGGCGGCTGGCGTGCATCCCCGGCTTGGACCGCATCCGCTACACGACCAGCCATCCACGCGACATGGACGACGATCTGATCGCGGCGCACGGCGAGGTCGAGGCCCTGATGCCTTTTCTTCACCTACCGGTGCAGTCGGGGTCGGACCGGATCCTCAAAGCGATGAATCGCGCGCACACGGTGCAGGATTATCTCAAGACCACTACGCGGGTGCGAGCGGCCCGGCCCGATATCGCGCTCTCCGGCGACTTTATTGTCGGCTTTCCTGGCGAGACCGACGCAGATTTCGAAGCCACCATGAGCCTGGTGCACGAGGTGCGATACGCGAGCGCGTATTCGTTCAAATACTCCCGTCGTCCGGGCACTCCGGCGTCGGCCATGGCCGGACAGGTGGCCGAAGAGGTCAAGAGCGAGCGCCTCGCGCAGCTGCAAGCCTTGCTCGAGGCTCAGCAACGCGCCTTCAACGCCCAAATGATCGGGCGCACTGTGCCGGTTTTGTTTGAGAAGCTCGGTCGGCACGCGGGTCAGGTGATCGGTCGCAGCCCGTATTTGCAGGCGGTGCATTGCGACGGCGACGCGGCGCTGATCGGCCAGATCGCGCCGGTTACGATCGACACCGCCGCGCACATGAGCTTGGGCGGTGAACGGGCGAAGGCCTTCGCTTGAGCAATCGCGGCGCGCCCGAGTTCGTACCCCTGGACGATCAAGCGGTGCGCGCCGTGTCGGGCCCCGGCGGGCGCCATGCCGCCCTGATCGAAGACGCCTTTCACGTCTTGGTCGAAACCCCCGGCGGCGGCGTATCGCTGGGCGGCGACGCCGCCGCGCGTCGCGGCGCCAAACAGGCGATCCAGACCCTGGCGGCGCGGGTCGCGTCCCGCCTCGACATCACCCCAGCCGACGTGCGCGTGGCGATCGATCAAGCGCGCACCGGCGCCGCCTCATCTGCCTCGCATGCCACGCGGCGCGGCCCCGTGGCGGCCAAGACGGCGGCGCAGGCGGCCTATCTGGAGTCGCTCGCGAGCCACGATCTGGTGTTTGGCCTTGGCCCCGCCGGCACCGGCAAAACCTTTTTAGCCGTGGCGCACGGCGCCGCTTTGCTGCGCGCCAGCGAGGTGGAGCGTCTGGTCGTCACCCGCCCGGCCGTCGAGGCGGGCGAACGGCTGGGATTTCTGCCGGGCGACCTGAACGAAAAAGTCGACCCCTATATGGCGCCGGTATGGGAGGCTATGACCAATATTCTCGGCGCAGAAGCCCTAAGGCGGCGGCGTGAACGCGGCGAAATCGAAGTGGCGCCGATCGCCTTTATGCGCGGGCGCACGCTTGCCCACGCTTTCGTCATCGTCGACGAGGCGCAAAACACGTCGCGCCTGCAAATGAAAATGGTGTTGACCCGTCTTGGCGAAGGTTCGCGCATGGCGGTCACCGGCGACCCCAGCCAAGTCGATTTAGTCAACCCCAATGATTCCGGCCTCGCCCACGCCGTTTCGATCCTCGAGGGCGTCGAGGGCGTCGCCGTCGCCCGCTTCACCGCCGTCGATATCGTCCGCCACCCGCTCGTTGGTCGAATCGTCGCCGCCTATGACACCGATGCCAGCCGGCGAAACCCGTGATCGACGTTGAGATCGAGGACCCGGCTTGGGTTTTGGCCAGCCGCGACGCCGCGGATGTCGCGCGCCGTGCCGCGGATGCGATCGGCGCGACATCGTCTTTGGGAGATGTCACCATTCTGCTGACCGACGATGCCACGGTGCGGGACCTGAATCGGCGGTTTCGCGATCAAGACCGCGCCACCAATGTGCTGTCGTTTCCCGCGGCGGCGACGGCGGCGGGCCAACTCGGCGATTTGGCTCTGGCCTACGGCGTTTGCGCGCGCGAGGCGGCGGCGCGGAACAAAACCCTAGCCAGCCACCTGTCGCACCTCGTGATCCATGGCGTGTTGCATCTTCTAGGTTATGATCACGTTGATGATGCGGAGGCCGACCGCATGGAGGCTGTGGAGCGCACGATCTTGGCAAGCCTGGATATCGCCGATCCCTATGCGGGAGACCACCGTGTCGAATCCGCCTGACGGCGAGGACGCCAAGCCGCGGGGCTTGTTCGCCGGCTTGTGGCGCAAGCGCATTTCAGCCCGCGCCGATGCGGCGCCTGACGCCGGCGCCGATCTGCGCGATTCGGCCGAGGCTTTTCAGACCCTGACCGTCGGCGACGTGATGACGCCGCGCGCCGACATCACCGCCGTGGAGTTATCGGCGACGTTCGACGCGGTCGTCGCCGCCTTTGCCGAAAGCGAGCACTCGCGCCTGCCGGTATATCGCGAAACGCTCGATGATCCGGTCGGCGTGGCCCATCTCAAGGACGTGTTCAAGCGGTTGGCGGACCCAGCGTCTCGGCGCGGCGCCGACGCGCAACCCTTGACGCGGCTGAAACGCGACGCATTGTTCGTGCCGCCGTCCATGCGAGCCGCTGACTTGCTGGT
>JANXWN010000408.1 GCA_025351125.1 Caulobacteraceae bacterium
GATCGAGGTGCCCGCTCGCTTGCTGCTCGATCAAGGCTTCGCGCTTTACGCCACCAGCGGCACCCACAAATATCTCACCGAACACGGCTTTGCGGTGCAATTGGTCAAGAAGGTGCTCGAGGGCCGCCCGCATATCGTCGACGCGATGAAAAACGGCGATATCCAATTAGTGATCAACACCACCGAGGGTCGGCAATCGCTGGAAGACAGCTTCTCCCTGCGCCGCGCCGCCTTGATGACGAAAATCCCCTACTACACCACCGCCGCGGCCGCGTTGGCCGCCGCACAGGCCATAACCGCGCAGGCGGCGGGGCCCCTGGAGGTGCGGAGCTTGCAGAGCTACGGGGCAAAATGAGGCGTTACGGTGGGCCGCGGCGCGCATTCGTCGACCAACGAAGGCCGACGGGTGTCCTTCTTGTATTGAGAAGGAAGGAGACCAAACCCACTGGCGTTGAAGTTGCGCAAAACAGGGGTTATCGGGGACCAACATTGTTCGACGTTGTCTGTCGGCAAAACCGATGTCGTCGCGCCAATTTGACCGCCAACAAATCACGAGGAAACGAAAAACGCCATGAGACGAGTCGAAGGTAAGGTCGCCCTGATAACCGGCGCGGCGAGCGGGATCGGAGCGGCGTGCGCGGTGGTTCTGGCGCGGGAAGGCGCGACGGTCGTGCTCACCGACCTGCAGGACCCCAAGGGCGAGGCTCTGGCGCGCGAAATCGGCGGTGGGGCGGTCTATCTTCATCACGACGTCACCAACGAAGACGCATGGATCGCCGTAATCGCCGAGGTCAAACGCACGTTTGGGCGGCTGGACATTTTGGTCAACAACGCCGGCATCGGTCTAAGTTGCCCCAGCATTACGCAAATGCACCTGGCCGATTTTCGCCGTCAGCAAGCGGTTAACGTCGAAGGCGTATTTTTGGGGCTCAAGCATGGCATTCCGCTGATGCGCGAAGCGGGGAACGGGGGCTCGATCATCAACATGTCGTCGGTCGCGGGCCTGAAGGGTTCGGTCGTCCTCGCGGCCTATTGCGCGACAAAAGGGGCGGTTCGCTTGCTGACCAAGGCGGTGGCCATGGAATGCGCCGACGCCAAGGACGGCATAAGGGTTAATTCCGTGCATCCTGGTATTATCGAGACGCCGATCTGGGAAAGCATCGTCGGTGCCGACGCGCCAGGTTCGAATGCGCCGCCGGATCTTGACGCCATGTCCTCGGTCGCGGTGCCGCTTGGCGTCAAGGGCGTTCCCGACGATATCGCCAACGGCGTGCTGTGGCTGGCGTCTTCGGAGTCGCGTTATGTGACGGGAACCGAACTGGTGATCGATGGCGGACTCGTAACCCGCTGACGCGGTCATGCGAACAACCCTTGAATTGTTGAGCCCGCACCTCTATTATTTTCCCCCCGGACGTCACCGCCCGCGGCCGGCAATCGGTATCTCAAACAAGGCGATCGAGCTTAATTTTCAATGGAAAAAGTCCCCATGACCGCCGAGGGTTTCCACGCCCTCGACGAAGAACTTCGGCGTTTGAAGACTCGCGAACGGCCGGCGATCACCGCCGCCATCGGCGAGGCGCGCCAGCATGGCGATCTGTCGGAAAACGCTGAATACCATGCCGCCAAGGAGCGTCAGGGCTGGATCGAAGGGCGCATCGCCGAGATCGAGGATCGCATGGCGCGGGCGCAAATCATCGACGTCTCGAAGCTGTCGGGCGCGCAGGTCAAGTTCGGCGCAACCGTCAGCGTGCTTGACGAAGATACCGAAGAAACCGCGCGCTACCAAATTGTCGGCGAACACGAGGCGGATGTGAAATCGGGCAAGATTTCCATAGCCTCGCCCATTGCCCGAGCCATGATCGGCAAGGAAATGGGCGACGTCGTCGAGGTCAACACGCCAGGCGGGGTCAAGGGATATGAGATTGTAAAGGTCGAGTGGGTTTAGGGCGAAGGGGAGAGCCCGATGTCTCGACCGCGCACCGTACGGTGTCTGATTGTAGGCGCCGGTCCGGCCGGTTACACGGCCGCCATCTATGCCGCGCGCGCGCTGCTGGCGCCGGTCCTGATCGCCGGCCTGACACCCGGCGGACAGCTGACCATCACCACCGAAGTCGAAAACTATCCTGGTTTTGCCGAAGTCATCCAAGGCCCGTGGCTCATGGAGCAAATGCGGACCCAGTCCAAGAATGTCGGTTGCGAAGTCGTCGACGATATCGTCGTTCAGGCCGATCTGTCGCTACGCCCGTTTCGTTTGACATGCGATTCCGGCGCGGTGTGGCTGGCGGAAACGTTGATCATCGCCACCGGGGCGCAAGCCAAATGGCTGGGGCTGGAGAGTGAACAGACCTTCCAAGGTTTCGGAGTGTCGGCCTGCGCCACCTGCGACGGCTTCTTCTATCGCGGCAAGGCGGTCGTGGTGGCTGGCGGCGGCAACACCGCTGTCGAAGAGGCCTTGTTTCTCACTAAATTTGCCTCGAAGGTAACTTTGGTTCACCGGCGAAACAGCCTTCGGGCCGAGAAAATCCTGCAAGATCGTCTTTTCAGCAATGAAAAGATCGACGTGATCTGGGACCACACCGTGGACGAGGTGTTAGGCCGGCGCGATCCGATGGGCGTCACCGGTGTCCGTTTGCGCCACGCGGACACTGGCGCGACTCGCGAAGTCGCCTGTGACGGCCTGTTCGTCGCCATCGGCCATGCGCCGGCGTCCGAATTATTCAAAGGCCAGCTGGCCATGGACGCGGCGGGCTATTTGCAGGTGCAAAAGGGGGGCGTGGCCACGGCGATCAAGGGCGTCTTCGCGGCTGGGGATGTAACCGACGATCTTTACCGGCAAGCGGTGACCGCCGCCGGCCTGGGCTGCATGGCGGCGCTGGACGTCGTGCGTCTCCTGGCCGAAGAGGACCACGCCGGTTTTGCGGGCGAAAAAATCGGAGCTTGGTGATCTCATCGACTGCGACGTTCTTGAGCAGCTATGATTGCTTGACCTTAACAGTGGGTGGAACGGCCAGGCCATAGTTCCTTCGGGAATTTAGCCACAGTTCGGCGACCCGTCCGTACTCCGACGCCGCGCGACGCAATACCTTAGCTTCAGGCCCCATGGCGAGGGCCCGCCAGGTTACGGCGCTTTAAATTTGTTTTGACAACGCCCGCGCCTGGATTATCAAATTTATAGGAGCGGGCGGGATTTGGCGCGCCTCCGCAGAATTCGAAACGAATTGGAGCGTCATTGTGAGCGTGAGGTTGAAGGAATTCGGCTGGCTAGACCACGCGACGCGAAGTAATTTGTGGCCTTTTTACGCCTGCTTCACGAAAAACACCTGGTCGATCGGATGCCGGAGAACCGCACACTAATTATGCACCAGTAAGAGGGCGACACCGCGGGTCGCCCAGGAATTTTGATTTTGGGTTTAAAGGGGGGATACTTGATGACCGAAAACGGAGATAGCCAGACGCGGAAGTGGCCGACGAAAACGCGCGAGATTCAAAATTCTCTGATGGACTCGACGCGTTGGAATGATTTCCGGTTTCGCGACGACGACATCGTCGTGGCGACCTGGTCAAAATCTGGCACGACCTGGACCCAGCAGATGGTCAGCCAGCTGGTGTTTGAGGGATCGGACACAGTGTTTGGACAGGCCGAGTCCCCCTGGATCGACTTTCAAATGACGCCTGACGCGGTGAAGATCGCTGATGCACAACGCCACCGCCGCTTCATGAAGACGCACTTGCCTCTGGATGCGCTGGTCTTTTCACCGCGCGCGAAATACATTTACGTCGCTCGAGACGCGCGCGACGTGGTATGGAGCTTCCACCACCATTTGACGCATTTTTCAGCCTTCGCCGCCGAAAGGTTCGGCGAAGTGGCTCGGCGGACGGGTGTCGCGCCGCCGCCCCCGGTTCCGGCGGACGTAAGAGCGTTTTATCACGGATGGCTTGCGCATGAAGCGCAGTCCGAAACGTCTTTCTGGGCGAATGTACAGGGTTGGTGGGATGCCCGCGCGCTGCCAAACGTCCTGCTGCTGCACTACGCGCGATTAAAAACAGATTTGGCCGGCGAATTTCGGCGCATCGCTGATTTTCTTGAGATCAGAATTGATGAAGCGAAACTCCCGGACATGCTGCACCATTGTGGTCTAGAGCACATGAAGGAACGCGCGTCTCATGTCGAATTCCTGGAACAAATGTTCGAGGGCGGCGGTCGGACGTTTGTCAACAAAGGCGCCAATGGGCGCTGGCGCGATGTGCTGACGGCTCAGGAAATCGCTCTGTGTGATGAAGTCGCCGCGCAAAATCTTTCGGCGGACTGCGCCACTTGGCTTCGAACGGGCGACCAAAAGCGCTAGAGCACGATGATTTTAGACGGAATCGTCCAAAATCTGAATCGTGCTCTAAAGTAAAAGCGTAGAGCCTGATTTAGCGTTTACAGCTGTTTCGTGTAAACAGATCAGGCTCTAGGGCGACGCTTCGCCAACGAGAGCCGCTAGTTTCCCGCTCATCTTCAGCCAAATCATGGCCGCCGCTCCAACGCTCAACCAGACCAGGGCCACGAGCTTGGCCAACGTCTCGGTGCTAAAAAGAACATAGCCGATGATGGCCGCGCCCACGACCGGCACGATGAGATGACGCACAAGCTGGCGGCTTCGACCCCGCAAAAAAAAGTGCACGATCACCGAGAGGTGCACCATCAAAAAGCCTGTCAACGCCCCCACGCTGACCACTGTGAGGAGAAGCTCCAGTTGGCTGACAAGGCTCAGTCCCAGAACAAGGGTGATGCCGGCCACCACGAGGGCGGCGTGCACTGGCACGCCGCTGGCTGGGTTCACCCGCGACAGGAACCGGGGTAGTCGGCCGTCCCTGGCCATGCTGTACAAAAGTCGGGCCGTGGCCGCCTGAGCCACCAGCGCGCCCGCGGCGCCGCCGAACAGCACCCCGAAGATGGAAATGACCCAACGCAAATGTGGCCCGCCCACGACATTACTGATCGTGAGGAAAGCTTGGTTGGTGAGATCGCCCGACGGGAAGCGAACCACTCCCAATACGAACAAGGAGGCCAGATAGGTCTGCGCCACGAACAGCAATGCCGCCAGCACAAGGGCCAAGATGGTCGCCCGCGCCACCGCCGGCGGGCCTCCCTTCGCCTCCTCCGAAAGCGTCGAGATTGCGTCAAAGCCAAGGAAGCTGATCGCCGCCACCGGCAGGGCGCTGAAGATCAACCCGGGCGTGACGTAGGCGCGATTAAAAAAAGGCCGCAAGCTCAGGTGAGCGCTCGCTACGCCACGCGACAAAGCGACGACCGCCAGCCCCATGAACAAAGCCAGCAACGCAAGCTGCAGCCCCAGCAGCAGCGCGTTGGCGCGCGCGGCGGTCTTTACGCCAACGACGTTTATCGCGGTGTTGAAAGACAGTAGAACCACCACCCACACGCCCTTTGGAACATCCGGTATGACGGCCTGAATGGCGACCGCGCAAATCACGTAAATCGCCGTCGGGATCAGCAAATAGTCGAGCAAAATGGCCCAGCCGGCCATGAACCCGGCCTCAACGCCGATACCACGGCCGGCATAGGTATAAACGGACCCCGCATTGGGAAAGGTGCGCGCCATGGTCATATAACTGATCGCGGTGAACAGCATGGCGACACAGCCCACCACGTAGACGAGCGGCACCATGCCGTGGCTATTGTTATAGACGATGCCGAACGTCGGGAACGGCGCGGTCGGCGCGATGAATACGAGACCGTAGATCAGCAGATCGCCAAACCCCAACGACCTCTTGAGCTCCTGCCGGTAGCCCGGGCCAGCCGCCGACGGGCGCAATTTCCCCACGGGGTCGGTCATCGGCGAACATGCTCCGG
>JANXWN010000427.1 GCA_025351125.1 Caulobacteraceae bacterium
CATCAAGCTTTCGAGGCTTTCGCCTTTCGCGACGCGCGCTTTGAATTCGTCGGTCTTGCCGCGTAGGGCGTCGTCGCTCAGCGCCGCCATTTGCGGCTCCAAAGCGGTGATGCCGGACACTTTTGACAGCATCGCCTTGACCTTGCGGTCGTTGGAGGAGCCGATAAGTTTTCTAAGATTAAGCATGGGGGCGGGGACGTCCGGGTTAAGCGTGCGACTTAGGGAGCGGCGTCCCCGAAGTCAACGCGACGGCAAAAAAGCCACACCCCCGCGACACTTACGCCGCAAGCACCCGGTTCGACTTGACGACGATGGCGCATTGGGTGAGATCACAGAGTTGTACGGCGGCAAAAGCTAAAGGGGATAGCCGATGTTTACTCTACATTCGTCGAACGGTTTGGGATCGCATCGCGCCGGCGTTATTCATCCGGTCCCGCTGGCGGTGCTCATGGCCTCGACCATGCTGGCCGGCACGCCGGTTCTGGCCGCCGACACATCCGGCGCCGTTAGAGACGTCGGCGAGATCGTCGTCACCGCCTCGAAGCGCGAGGAAAACATCCAAAAAGTGGCCATGAGCATTCAGGCCATCGACAGCAAAAAACTCAATCAGCTCAACATCACGAACTTTCAGGATTATGTGAAGTTCATGCCCAGCGTGGGTTTCCAGACTTTCGCGCCCAGTCAAACCACCATCTATATGCGCGGCGTCGTCGACGGCGGCAACGCCAACCATTCCGGTCCGTTGCCGAGCGTCGGCGCCTATCTGGACGAACAGCCGATCACCACGATCGGCGGCACGCTGGATATCCACGTTTATGACATCGCCCGCGTGGAGGTGCTGCCGGGACCGCAGGGCACCCTTTATGGCGCCAGCTCCGAATCGGGCACGATTCGCATCATCACCAACAAACCTAGTACTGCGGCCTTCGCCGGGGCGCTCAACGTCGAAGGCAACACCGTGGCCCACGGCGGTCAAGGTTATGTCGCCGAAGGCTTTGTCAATATTCCGCTAAGTTCGCGGGCGGCGATTCGGATCGTGGCCTTCGACGAGCACGATGCCGGCTACATCGATAACGTTCCGGGCGCGCGCCCGTTCAAACTGACCGGCACAACCTTGAGCAACGCCGCGCTCGTCAAGAACAATTTCAATCATGTTGACACCTATGGCGGCCGCGCCGCGCTGAAGTTCGACCTCAACGACAACTGGACGATCATGCCGACGGTCGTCGCGCAGGACACGCGGGCGCCCGGCGTGTTCGGCTTCCAGCCCTCGGTCGGCGATCTGCAAGTGCAGCGCTTCCAACCCGACGCCTACCACGATCGCTGGGTTCAGGCCGCGTTGAATATTACCGGCAAGATCGGCAGATTTGATCTCACCTATTCCGGCGGTTACTTCAACCGCAAAGTCAATTCGCTTTCCGACTATACCGACTACACGGTTGCTTATGAACAGATAGGATCGGGTACGGGTTGGGTCGACAACGCCGGCGCGCTTTTGCCGACTCCGGTGCAGGAAATCGTCGGACGCGACCGGTTCGAGAAGGGCAGCAACGAATTGCGCATCGCATCGCCGGCGACCGACCGTCTGCGTTTCATCGCCGGCGTGTTCCAAGAGCGCCAAAGTCATTGGATCATCCAGGACTATTTGATCCAGGGTCTGGGCTCGCAGGTGTCGGTGCCGGGGTGGCCCCAGACGATTTGGCTGACCGACCAAGATCGGGTGGACCGCGACGAGGCCGTATTCGCGGAAGCGTCGTTTGACGTCACCAGCCACCTAACGCTCACCGGCGGCATACGAGGCTATCACTATAAAAATTCGCTCTACGGTTTTTACGGCTTTTCCGCGGCGGAGAGTTCTCATACCGGTGTGGCGATCTGTATTCCCGGCCTGACATTCAGAGACGCGCCTTGCGTCGATTTAAATAAAACCGTCAGCGCTTCAGGAGAAACCCATAAAATTAACCTCAATTATAAAATTGATGACAATAAATTGGTTTATTTCACTTATTCAACGGGCTATCGGTCCGGTGGAGTGAACCGTAACGGTGGTGGATTGCTTCCGCCGTATCAGGCAGATCACCTCGATAACTTCGAGATTGGTTGGAAGACCAGTTGGCTCGATCATACGCTGCATTTCAACGGCGCCATCTACGACGAGGAATGGCACAAGTTTCAGTTTTCTTTTCTTGGCATTAACAGCCTGACCATAGTCGAAAATGCACCCCAGGCGCGGATCCAGGGCCTGGAGACCAGTTTTGATTGGCGGGCGACGCCGCAATTCACGCTGTCCGGCGGGGGCGCTTACAACCATGCCGTTTTGACTACGAACTTCTGCGGCGCCGATCCTGTGACCGGCGTGGTTATTCCCACCTGTACCGATAGCGCCGCCCAGGCGATACATGGGCAACAGCTTCCCTATACGCCGAAATTCAAGGGCAACGTGACGGCTCGCTACGCCTTCGAGATGGCCGGATGGAACGCCCATGTCCAAGGCTCGCTGTTTTATCAGACTATGGCCTTCGCGGCTCTGCGCACCGCAGATAACGCCAGTTTGGGGACGATGCCCGGTTACGCGACCGCCGATTTCAGCGCTGGCGTCGAGCACGACAAAACCTCCATCGAAGTGTTCATCAAGAACGCCTTCGACGAGCGCGGCCAGCAAAATCGCTACACGCCTTGCACGACCAACGTTTGCGCGCCGGTGGGAGGTTACGCAACTGTAGCGCCGGCAATCTATGTCGTGCCGATTCAACCCCTGACCGTCGGCGTCAAGGTCGGGCAAAAGTTTTAAGATACGTGCTAGACGGCGGGGATGACTGACGCGCCCGCCGGATCGCTCGACGCCGCCTTGGCGCACGCGGCCAAACTTATGCTCACGCGTCCGGACCTCGCGCAGCAGCAGGCCGTCGCGATCCTGGAGGCCGTACCGGGCGACCCGCGCGCGCTGTTGGTGTTGGGGATGGCGCGGCGGCGGACGGGCGATTTGGCCGGCGCGCGTGCTGTGTTGGAGCCTTTGGCGGAGACTCAGCCGCGTTCGGCGCAAACCCACTATGAATGGGGCATGGTGCTGGCATCGGAAGGCGAGGCCGCCGCGGCGATCACCGCTTTTCGTCACGCCGTCGATCTGAAACGCGCCATGCCGGAGGCTTGGCGGGCGCTCGGCGACCAATTGACGGCGCTCGGCGATAAGGCGGCGGCGGACCGCGCGTACGCGGAGCAAATTCGCGCCTCGGTCAACGATCCGCGATTGCTGGCGGCGGCCGACGCCATGTGTGACGACAAACTCGACGTCGCCGAGCACCTGTTGCGCGATCATTTGCGCGCTCACCCCAGCGACGTCGCGGCAATGCGTATGTTGGCCGAAACCGGCACGCGACTGGGGCGATACGGCGACGCGGAGGCTCTGCTGACGCAGTGTCTGGCGCTCTCTCCCAGTTTCAGCGGCGCCCGATATAACCTCGCCATCGTGCTCTATCGTCAGCAAAAGGCGGCGGAGGCGATTGCGCAGGTCGAGCCCTTGCTCGTCGACGACGCGCAAGAACCGAACTATCGCAATCTTCTGGCCGCCTGTTGTGGATTGGTCGGTGAGTATCAGCGGGCGATTGCGCTGTACGAAGGCGTGCTTGCGGATTTTCCCAACCAGCCGAAGGTCTGGCTGAGCTACGGTCACGCCCTAAAAACCGCCGGTCGGCGCGCGGACGCGGTCGCCGCCTACGACCGCTGCATGGCCATGGCGCCGCGGTTGGGCGAAACCTATTGGAGCCTCGCCAACCTCAAAACCGTGCCGTTTTCACGCCGGCAAACCTTGGCGATGGAGGCTCTGCTGGCGGGCGAGGCGCTCGACGCCGAAGATCAATGGCATTTGCACTATGCGCTGGGCAAGGCGTTGGAGGACGCCGGCGACTTTGACGCCTCGTTCGAGCACTACGCCAAGGGCGCGCGGTTGCGGCGCGCGGAATTACCCTACGACGTGGATCAGACGACGGCGCAAATGCGCCGGGCGAAGGCACTATTCACACCGGCGTTTTTCGTGGACCGGTCGAGTGGGGGTTCGGACGCGCCGGATCCGATCTTCATCGTCGGCCTGCCGCGGTCCGGTTCGACCTTGATTGAACAAATCCTTGCGAGCCATTCCGCCGTCGAAGGCACGATGGAATTGCCTGAAATCGTCTCCATCGCCCGGGATCTTGGGCGCCAAGACGGCAAAGGCGGGGCCTATCCCGAAGCGCTCGCCAGGCTTTCCCCATCGGAGCGGACCGCCTTGGGCGACGACTTCCTCGCCCGTACGCGCATTCAACGCAAGCTGGGTCGACCGTTCTTCATCGATAAAATGCCGAATAATTTCCAGCACATCGGGCTGATTAAGTTGATCCTGCCGAACGCAAAGATCATCGATGCGCGTCGTCATCCCATGGCAGCGTGCTTTTCCGCCTTCAAACAGCACTTCGCGCGCGGACAGGCTTTTTCCTACGATCTGGGCGATCTGGGCCGGTATTACGCCGACTATGTCGAGATCATGAGCCATTATGACGCCGTCATGCCCGGCGCGGTACATCGCGTGATCTACGAAGACCTCGTTGACGATACCGAGGCCGAAGTTCACCGGCTGCTGGCTTATTGCGGTCTGCCGTTCGAGGACGGCTGTCTGCGCTTTTACGACAACGACCGCGCGGTGCGCACCGCCAGTTCCGAACAAGTCCGCAAGCCGATTTTTCGCGAGGGTCTGGATCAATGGCGCCATTACGCGCCATGGTTGCAACCGCTCCGAGACGCATTGGGGCCAACGTTGCAGACCTGGCGATAAGCCGTCGCTACGGCATTGCCCGCCGCTTAACCGCCCCCTTACCGCTCCAGGCTGCGCGGCTGGACTAACCGTTAACGTTCACCACCACCCGGCCCCTTATTTGTCCGGCGATGATGGCGGGTCCCAGGGCGGCGACATCGTTTAGCGTCGCCGAAACGACCATCGTTTCCAGTTTGGCCAAATCCAGATCTCTCGCTAAGCGTGCCCAGGCTTCGACCCGATCGGCCTTTGGCCGCATGACCGAATCGATGCCGGCCAGAGTGATCCCGCGCAGGATGAACGGGGCCACCGATCCGGGAAGGTCCAGGCCTTGCGCCAAGCCGCAAGCCGCCACGAGGCCGCCATATCGTGTCTGCCCCAAAACATTCACTAAGGTGTGCGATCCCACGGAATCGATCGCTCCCGCCCAACGTTCCTTACCCAACGGGCGGCCCGGCGTCGCAAGTTCGGAACGGTCGATGATCTCCGTAGCCCCCAAGGCGGTTAAGTAGGGTGTTTGGGTTTGTTTCCGGCCGGTGGAAGCGATCACGCGATAACCCAGCTTCGATAGCAGGGCGACGGCGACGCTGCCAACGCCGCCGGCCGCGCCGGTCACCAGCACGTCGCCCTTGGCCGGCGTCACGCCGCCGCGCTCGAGAGCGATCACGCACAGCATGGCGGTGTAGCCCGCCGTGCCAATGGCCATGGCTTGTTTGTTGGATATCCCCGCGGGAAGCTTAACCAGCCAATCGCCTTTGACCCGCGCCTTTTGCGCCAAGCCGCCATGGTGACTTTCGCCCACGCCCCAGCCGTTCAGCACTACCCTTTCGCCGGGCGCGAACTGTGGGTTGGACGAGGTTTCGACCACGCCTGAAAAATCGATTCCGGGTGTTAAGGGGAAAACCCGCACGATCCCGGCGCCGGTCAGCGCCAAACCGTCTTTGTAATTGACCGTCGAATAGTCAATCCGAACGGTGACATCACCGTCCATCAGGTCGTGGTCATGCAAATCGACGACACGCGCCTCCTGCCCGGCGTCCGTCTTGGAAATGCGCAGGGCGCGAAACGTCTCGGTCATGTCAATCAATCAGTTCAGCGTCACGGCGCGGGCGCCGCCGCGAGTTTCGACCCGGCGACTGACCGCAACAGCCTCGCCCTGGCCATCGATAGGCTTAGCGACGGTAATGACGAACCACGCACCGTCGGGCAGTCCGGAAAAGGAAAAGCGATTGGACTCGTCGCAGGTCGCCTTGCGCACGAAGCGCGCAAGATCGCCGCTGGGCGCCGAGGGCGAACGAGCGCGCACGATGGAGACCGGAACGGCGGCGGCGTTGGCCGAACCGTAGAGAATGACCATGCGGCGGCGGCTCCAGGGTGTTTCCGGCGTCAAGATAACGTCGCCGCCTTGGCACGAATAGCGACTGCCGCCGCCGCGAAAAGCGAGTGTGCCGAAAATGGCCGCGCCGCCCCCGCGTTGCGACCAAGCAAAGTCGCGGCCTTCGAAGCCGCCGGACTCGGTGGGCAATGGTTCAAAAACCGAAGAGACTTGCGCAGGGCGAAGCGTCGTTTCGGCGCAAGCCGACAAGAGCAGGCAGACAAGACCACCGGCGGCAAGGAGGGGGATCAACTTCATGAATTACAGCCTAAGACGGACGTACCGCTTGGGCAACGGTTGAGCGCAGTTTCGGTTGCCGTTTTCCCAAACTATCCACCGCGTTTCATGGTCTCGCGAGCGATTACGACCTGTTGAATCTGACTGGTGCCTTCGTAAATTCGGAAAATACGCACGTCGCGATACAGCCGCTCGATGCCGTAGTCGGCGACATAGCCGGCGCCGCCGAAAATTTGCACCGCGCGATCGGCGACGCGCCCAACCATTTCGGATGCATAGTATTTCGCCGCGGCCGCCTCGAGCGTGACGCCTTCGCCGCGATCACGCTTTCGCGCGCTTTCCAAGGTCAGAGCGCGGGCGGCCAAGGCCTCGGTCTTGGAGTCGGCGATCATCGCCTGGATCAACTGAAAGCCGGCGATGGCTTGGCCGAATTGTTTACGCTCGCCGGCATAGGCGACGCAGTCGGCCAGCAGCCGCTCGGCCACGCCGATACAGATCGACGAAATGTGTAACCGCCCACGATCCAGCACCTGCATCGCGACCTTAAAGCCCTCTCCTTCAGCCCCGAGGCGGTTTTCCGCCGGCACGCGGACGTTTTCAAAGATCACGTCGCAGATGTGGGCGCCCTGTTGACCCATCTTCTTTTCCGGCTTGCCGACCGACAGGCCCGGCAGTTCGCGCGGAACCAAAAACGCCGACACTCCGCCGCCGCCCTTGATGTCCAGATTACTGCGCGCCATGACGGTAAATAGCCCGGCCTTGTTGGCGTTGGTGATATAGCGCTTGGTCCCGTTCAGGACGTACGCCTCGCCATCGAGCCGCGCGGTGGTGCGCACGGCGGCGCTGTCGGATCCGGCTTCCGGTTCAGTCAGGGCAAAGGAGGTTATGGTTTCGCCCGACGCGATGCCCGGCAGCCATTTGGCTTTTTGCGCATCGGTTCCGAACATCACCAGGCCCTGCGCGCCGATGCCGACGTTGGTGCCGAAAGCGGAGCGAAACGCCGGGCTGGTCCGGCCAAGCTCAATCCCGACGAGGCACTCGTCTTCCATCGAGAGATCCAATCCGCCGTATTTCTCGGGTATTGACAGGCCGTACAGCCCTAGAGCGCGCATCTCCGCCAGTATATCGTCCGGAATGGCGTCGTTTTCCGCCACCTGCGCCTCGATCGGCCGCAACCGCTCCGCCACGAACCGCCGCACGGTGTCGATCAGCTGTTCGCGGGTGTCGATGTCGAGGGCCATGATGATCCGCTTTACGTTCGAGTTTGAGATTATCGCGCAATAAGCACAAACGCGGCGGCTCGCCTATGCGGCGACGGCGTGGTTTTTGCCGCGTGCGACTTGGGGAATTTGCTTGGTTTGTTAATAAGCGCGTGACCAAATGGGCGAAAGCAACGTTGCTGCCCAGGAGAAAGCACGATGAAGATCTTTGCCGCGATCGTCGCCGTTTCGACGGCCCTGATGATGGCCGGCGCCGCAGGCGCCCACCCCCACTACCACTACTGGGGTCACCAGCACTGGCGTGACCACCACTGGGGTCACGACCGCTGGGGTCACGACCGTTGGGCTCACCACCATTGGGATCACCGCCACCGTCGTTAGCCGCGGGCGCCTGCCTGCGGTCGCCGGGTGACGGAAGTAATCTAGGTCCGCAGCCTTGCGCCGACCGCCTTCGCGGCGGCGGCGATGATCTTGGCCGATAGCGCTTCGATTTCCGCGTCCGTCAGCGTCTTGTCGCGCGGCTGGATCGTTGCTTCCACGGCGACAGATTTGCAACCTTCCGGTACGCCGGCGCCGTGGTAGATGTCGAATACCTTGGCGGCGACGATCGACATCCGGTCGGCTCCGACCACCGCGCGGGTCAGGTCCTCGGCGGCGACGACTTGGTCGACCACGAACGCGAAGTCGCGAGTCAGCGGCATCAGCGGCGAGAGAGTCAAGGCCGGTTTTGTCTTGCCCGTCTTGCGCTTCGGCTCGGGGATGGCGTCAAGCCAAAGTTCGAAGGCGTAAATGGGTCCTTCAACGTCCATCGCCTTCAAGGTGGCGGGATGGATTTCGCCAAACGCCGCGACCACGGCCTTGCCCAAACACAAGGAGGCGGCGCGTCCCGGCCGCCACCACGTCGGGGCGTCGCCTTGGACGGTGCGCAGACTGGCGGTCGGCGCGCCCAGATTGTCCAATAGACTCAGGAGATCGGCTTTCAAGGCGTAAACGTCGTCCGCGCCCGCTTGATCCCAACGCCGAACGGCGCCCGGCGCCAAAACCGCCGCGATGCTGGTGCGCTGATCGCCGGGTTCGTCGCCGGCGAAAACCGGGCCGATTTCGAACAATGCGGCGTCGCGAAACCCGCGCTTGACATTGCGACCGACAGCTTCAATCAATCCGATCAGAGCCGACGGGCGCATGCAGTTCAGCTCGGCGGCGATTGGGTTTTGCAGCACAAGACTTGCGTCTCCTCCTCCGAACATGCGCGCGGCTTCTAGCGCGGTGAATGACCAGCCGATGGTTTCGTGATACCCCGCCGCCGCCAGGGCGCGACGGGCGACGCGGATACGCGCCTGCCGCGCTGTCAACACGCCGCCGGCCGCGCGCGGTAGAGCGGGCAGGGCATCGTCCGGCAAGGCGCCGTAACCGACGATGCGGGCGACTTCTTCGACCAGATCGGCCTTGCCCCCGACGTCACGCCGCCACGACGGCGGCTGCACGCGCAGGCCGTCGACGGTGAATCCCAGCGCCGTCAAGATGGCGTTGACCCGATCCGCCGGGACGTCCAACCCCGACAAGCGTTTCACATAGGCCGGATCGAACTCGATCGCCCCCTGGAGCGCGGGCGCCTCGCCCGCGAAAACGATCTCCGACGCCTCGCCACCGCAGAGTTGCAAGATCAACCGCGTCGCCAGTTCCAGCCCCGGCGCCAACGACCGCGGATCGACGCCGCGCGCGAACCGATACTGCGCGTCCGAGGCAATGCCGGTGTCTCGGCCGGTCTGCGCCGTGCGGATCGGATCAAACCAGGCGCTTTCGATAAAGACATCGGTCGTGGCGTCGGAACACCCGGTGGAGGTTCCGCCCATCACGCCGCCCAGACCGATGGCGCCGGAACCGTCGGCGATCACGCATATTTCCGACGTCACCGCGTAGCTTTTGCCGTCTAGCGCAGCAATGCTTTCGCCCGCGCGGCCCAGTCGCGCTTCGATGAACTTGCCGGTGACCAATGCCGCGTCATAGACGTGCAAAGGCCGCGCGCGATCATAGGTGATCAAATTGGTGATATCGACCAGCGCGCTGATGGGACGAAGGCCAATGGCCTTAAGGCGTTGTTGTAACCATGCGGGCGAGGGGCCGTTTTTCACCCCGCGGATCAGCCGACCGGCAAAGGCGGGGCAGGCTTCGGGCGCGGGAAGGCGAATCTCGACCGGGCAAGGAAACGCGCCCAGTGTCCGCGTGATTGCAGGGTCTTTGAGCCTTCCCAAGCCGGCGGCGGCGAGATCGCGGGCGATGCCGACGACACCCAGCCAATCGGGGCGGTTGGGGGTGACCTCGAAATCGATGACCGCCTCCAGGCCCAGCGCCTCGGCCGCGGCCGTGCCGACCGGCAGATCGGCCAACTCGACAATGCCGTCGGACTCCTCAGCGGTTTCCAATTCCGCCGCCGAGCACAACATGCCGTTGGAAATCACCCCGCGCACCGCGCGCGGCTCCAGAGTGATTCCCGAACCGGGGATGTAGGTCCCGATCGGCGCGTAGATCGTGGTC
>JANXWN010000444.1 GCA_025351125.1 Caulobacteraceae bacterium
GAGGAATTGTCGATCACGATCGGACCCGCCGCGCCGATTTTCGGCGACCACGCCTTGGAAATCGCGCCGCCGGCGGACATCAGGACGACATCGACTGTGGAGAAATCGAATTGCTCCAGATCTTCGCATTTGACGACGCCGGATTTCCAACCCACCTCGACGCCCAACGATTTTCGCGTGGCGATAGCGTGCAATTTATCGACGGGGAACTCCAGCTCCTCGAGAATATACAGCATCTCGCGCCCAACGGCGCCGGTAGCGCCGACCACGGCGACCCGGTAACCCATCGTCTTCATCCCTTGAATAAAAGCGGAGGCGGTCTCTACGCCCGTGAGCGCGCGTAGGCAAGCGCGGGGGACTTGAAGCGTTGGTCCTGCGGTCAGACCGGCGCAAGCGGCGTACGGGGTATCGGAGGCAGTCCGATCAGGATCGCGTCGGCCGGGCGAACCTCGCCGCTGGCAACGACGATGCCCATAATTCCCGCTTTGCGGATCAGGTTTCCCGCCGTGTCGCGATCCACGACCGCCGCCGTCAATCCCGCCTGATGGTCGTCGAGCTGGCGGCACGGATTGCGCAGTCCGGTAATTTCGACCACGGCCTCCGCGCCCACGCGCAGGCGAGTTCCACGCGGGAGAGAGAGCAGATCAATCCCGCGCGTGGTGATGTTTTCGCCCATGACGCCGGGGCCGACATCGAACCCGGCATCCCGCAACGCCTCGATCAATGCGATGTCGATCAAGTGGATTTGACGCAAATTGGGTTGGGTCGGATCGCGGGCCACGCGTGAGCGATGTTTGACGGTCACGCCCGCATGCGCATCGCCCTCAACGCCCCACCCGGCGAGCAGGCGAATGCACGCTTGAGCAACTTTGCCGAGCTGATGTCCGGCGGCAAGGCTCACGGCGGCGACGACGGGGGGTGTTGCGTTCGGGTCGTTCCCGACCGCTTGTTTCGCGGCGCGCGAATGGTTTTGGCGGCGTCCAGGAATTACGGAATGCTCCATCACACCCGGGCTTGGGCTTGCGTGATTAGACTGGACAGTTATGCGCGGCGGCGCAATGCTTCCTTGTCAAGCAAAAAAGTGGGAGTTCGCACCATGAATTCACGGCGCATTTGGCTCTTGTTCGCCGCCGCGACGCTGGCCACGCCCTTGCACGCGGAAGATCGCGCGATGACCGCCGCAGCCGCCGTCCGCGCCGCCGATACCGCTTTCGAGACGCGCGCTCAGGAAGTGGGACCAGCGCGGGCGTTTCGAGAGTTTATGGACGAAACCGACGGCTTACAATTTGGCGGGGGCGCCCCTACCCGCGGCGCGGAGGCTATCTATCAGGCCATGGGCGGCGCGACGCCGTCGAAGTCCCGATTGGAATGGAAACCGGTCGATGCGTGGGGCTCGCGCGGTGGAGACATGGGCGTCACGACCGGAACGTGGACGGCAGCCACTCCCACGGGTCCAGCGGTCACCGGCCGCTATGTGACCGTTTGGCGAAAAAACGCGGCGGGAGCGTGGAAGGGTTTGATAGATATCGGCAACCCCGATCCAAAACCGTAGCCGCGTGGTCTTGTGCACGGCGGCGGCTATTTAGTTAACAACGCTTCGCTCCTATATTGCCGTCATGACCAGTCTCTCCGTGCTCGACCTCTCGCCGATAATCCAGGGCGGCGACGCCGGCTTGGCGATGCGCTCCAGCCTCGACTTGGCCCGCCACGCCGAGCGTCTGGGCTATCAGCGATTCTGGATGGCCGAACATCACAACATGCCTGGAATCGCCAGCGCCGCCACGGCCGTCGCCTTGGCCTATATCGGCGCCGGCACCGAACGGATCCGGATCGGCTCGGGCGGAATTATGTTGCCCAACCACGCGCCGCTGATGGTGGCCGAACAATTTGGCACCCTCGCGTCGCTTTATCCGGGACGCGTTGACTTGGGCCTTGGTCGCGCGCCCGGAACCGACCAACCCACCGCCCACGCTCTACGCCGCAATTTGGCTGGTGGAGCGGATAGCTTCCCGCAAGACGTGGTCGAGTTGCTTCACTGGTTCGAGGCGCCCAAGCCGGGCCAAGCGGTGCGCGCCGTGCCGGGCGCGGGGCTCGAAGTGCCGGTGTGGATCTTGGGCTCCAGCACGTTTGGCGCGCAATTGGCGGCCATGCTCGGCCTGCCCTATGCGTTTGCCTCGCATTTCGCGCCTGCCGAGCTCGATCGCGCCATCGCGATTTATCGTGAGCGATTCCAGCCCTCCGAGCGGTTGGCCAAACCTTACGTCATGCTCGGTATGACGGTGGTCGCCGCCGACACCGACGCCCAGGCGCGGCATTTGTTCAGTTCGTTGCAACAGTCGTTTCTCGCCTTGCGCACCGGCGCGCCCGGCCCGTTGCCGCCGCCGGTTGAGGATATGGAAAGCCGCCTAGATTCGTCGGCCAAAGCCATGCTGGCGAACGCCCTTTCTTGCGCCGCGATCGGGTCGCCCGCCACCGTCAAGGCCGGGCTCGAAGCCTTTATAGCCCGCACCGGCGCGGACGAGCTGATGATCACGAGCTCAGTTTTCGACCACGCGGCCCGCTTGAAATCGTTCGAGATCACCGCTCAAGTTCACGCCGATTTAGCCCTCGCCGCGTGACAAATATGAAATTAGCGCCATTCCGCAAGGTGGTATAAACATCGCGTGACGGCGTATTTCCCACAGGATCACCATCATTCCATGACTTTACAAAACCTGTTCCGCACCGGGGCCTTGGCTGCCGGGTTGGCGGTTGTGGCTGTCGCATCGCACGCGACGGCCCAGGAGTGCGAAAATACCCCCACCGGCACGCGGCTAAATATCGTGATCGATGACGTCCGCACCGCCAAGGGGCAGATTTCCGCATCGATCTATCCCGATATTCCCGCGGTCTTCTTGCAGAAAAACGGGGCGATCAAGGTGTGGTACGCGCCGCCAACAACGCCGTCGACCGAGATGTGTATTTGGATCCCCGGACCGGGCGTCTATGCCGTGGTGGCCTACCAGGACAATAACCGTAATCGGCAATGGGATCATAATTTTCTAAAGGGCGTCGAGCCGATCGGCTTTTCCAACAATCCATTTCTTTCGTTTGCCAAACCATCGTTCGACTCCGTCAAGTTTCACGTCAAGGCGGCGGAAACGACCATTCACATCAGATTGCGCCATATTTGAATGCCACCTCACTCCTCCTGGCCTCGATGGGGTGACTTTCGTCGCCGAACCGGTCATTGACCGGCGATCGACGGAACGTGGGACGAAACGACGCATGGCGCGCGTAACTTTATTGGATGGGTTAAAGGTGGCGACGCGGGTGTTAACCTCGACGCGCAAACCGATGCTCGCGCACCTCGTCGTCAGTCGTTATTGCAACCTCGAGTGCGCCTATTGCAGCGAGTACGACAAGGTCTCCAAGCCGGTGCCGCTCGACGACCTGATCACTCGCATCGATGCGCTGGCGCGTCTGGGCGCCCAGATCGTCACTCTGACGGGCGGCGAGCCGTTGACCCATCCCGACCACGACGCGGTCATTCGTCGAATTCGCGCTCACGGCATGATCGCAACCACCATTACCAACGGCTTTCTGCTTACGGTTAAGAAAATCGCAGGCATGAACGCGGCCGGTTTACAGGAAATGCAAATCTCGATCGACGGGGTCAAGCCCGACGAGATTTCCAAAAAAACCCTCAAGTCTCTGGCCGGAAAGCTCAAGCTTTTAGCCGAGTACGCGCATTTCCACGTCAACATAAATTCGGTGCTGGGAATTTCGGAAGAACGCACCCACGACGCGCTGGAAGTCGCGGAATCAGCCAAATCCATGGGTTTTAGCCACACCGTCGGCGTACTCCACGACGCCGAAGGAACGCTTGCGCCGCTTTCGGCCAGTCAACGCGCGGTTTATGATCAATTGATGGGCAAAAAGTCGATGGCCCACCGCATCAATTATTTGATGTTTCAAAAGAACCTGATGGCCGGCAAACCCAACGACTGGCGTTGCCGGGCCGGCGCCCGGTATCTATACATCTGTGAAGATGGACTGGTGCACTATTGCTCGCAGCAACGCGGCAAGCCGGGCATCCCGTTGGTCGACTACGGTCGGCGTGAGATCGAGGCCGAATACAAACGCGTCAAAGATTGCGCGCCGTTCTGCACGGTATCGTGTGTGCATCAAGCCAGTTTCCTCGACGCCTGGCGCTCGCCGCAAAAGGTGATGGCGGCGGCCTAACGCGACGCAAAGTTGACAAAGTTTTGCCTTTCCCACTCTGAACACGGCTTTATGCCCGGTGTTTATTCGTCTAGATTTTTTCATGACGCATTTTCGTCGGTAAGTTTTGAGTTAAAAAAAATGAAATTCTCTACAGTGTTGGCGACGGCCGCCGTTGCCGCCTTTGTCATCGCCGGAAGCGCGGCCGCCGCCGTCGTAACTATGGATGCGCGCCAATATCTCGGCAGCGCGACGTTTACCGACTCCGCTAGCTATGTTTCGGGGTGGAACACGCTGCTTACGGCTCAAGCCGCGCCACCATCCGGCTACGGCGATCAAACCATCGCTAATTGGAATGGCTCACAGAGTAACGGGGCTGCTTTCGGGTCGCATAATAATATCGGATACCACGACAAGATCGTGTTCAAGGTCGCGCCCGGGCAGGTCGGCCAATGGGCCTTCCGTTTTGGCATCGATTTTGGGTACGGCGGGACGTTTCTGCTCGACGGCGTCGCGGTTCAGACCAAAACCAACGACCTGTGGTGGGGCTACAACATCAACAATACGGCCGGTGAATTGCTCGGCGCGTCCAATCTTACCGCCGGAAACCATGTGATCGACCTGTATGGCTTTGAAGGCTGCTGTGACGGCGGCACGGTCGGCCAGTACCGGTCGCCCGGCACGCGTAGTTTCGCGAATTTCGCGGTGCCGGAGCCGACGACCTGGGCGATGACGATCGTCGGTCTGGGTTTGACGGGGGCCGCCCTTCGCCGCCGTGTCGCCAAGGCCGTCCCGGCCTAGACTGGGCCACCCCTGTGTCTTGAGAGCCGTCGATCTCTGGATCGGCGGCTCTTTTTCGTTGGAGATACGCGCCGCACTTGCGGTAAGGGCGCAGGGTGACACCGCCGACTCGTCCCCGCCAAACCGTCCCGGTCGTCGCCATGTTGTCGGCCATGGTTTGTTTTCAGGTTGGAGCCTCCTTCGCAAAAGGTCTTTTTTCCGCCGTCGGCGCGGAGGGCGCGGCGACGCTGCGTCTCGCCTTCGCCGCGCTGATGCTGATCGTTGTCTGGCGGCCGTGGCGAGCGGCGTCGAAGTCGCAAAATCCCTGGTCGGTTCTTGGTTATGGCGCGGCGATAGGCTGCATGACGCTGTGTTTTTACAAAGCGATCGCGACCGTCCCGTTGGGCGTAGCGGTGGCTCTGCAATTTTCCGGGCCGCTTGCGGTGGCGATCTTCGGATCCCGACGTCCGATCGATTTCATCTGGGTGACTCTCGCGGGCGCCGGCATTTTGCTGTTGTTGCCACTGGCCGGCATGTCGACGCCGCTCGATCCGGGCGGGGTTCTATTCGCTCTTGGCGCCGGAGCGGGCTGGGGAGCGTATATCGTGTTCGGCAAGGCGGCGGGGCAGGGCGGTCAGGGTCGAGCCGTGACCTTCGGGACCCTCATTGCGGCCATTGTCGTCGCCCCCTTCGGTATCGCCCATGCGGGATTAGGGTTGTTTAATCCGGCCATCCTGCCAACCGTGCTCGCGGTAGCCGCCATCACCACGGTCGTTCCGTATTCCCTCGAAATGTTGGCCATGACCCGCCTGCCGCCGGCCATTTACGGCGTTCTCTCCAGCCTTGAGCCGGCCATCGGCGTGTTGGCGGGATATGTCATCTTAAGCGAGCGATTGACGGCGATCCAAATCGTCGCCGTCGCCGCCATCATCGCGGCCTCGGCGGGCACTGTGGTGACGCACAAGGCGGTGGATGCTCCGGTCGTGTGAAAGGAGATGACAAACGCGCGCGCGACCGGTCAGGACTATGTTGGCCTTTCGGCTCGATCCACCCGCTCCTTCAGCGTCATCAAATCCCCCCAACTCTTCTTCTTTGCCGCCGGCTGGCGCAGTAGGAATGCCGGATGGAGCGTGGGTAGCGCCGGGATTTCCAGCGAACCGTCAGCCGAACGCCACTCGAACCAACGCCCGTGCAGGCTCAAAATACCGTCGTTGGTCTTTAGCATGGCTTTTGCTGCGGCGCCGCCGACGAGAAGCAAAAATTTTGGCCTCACGAGCGCTATCGCCCGGTCCAAGAACGGCGCGCAGGCAGCTTGCTCGTCGAGGGTCGGAGTGCGGTTGCCCGGTGGGCGCCAAAAGACGGTATTGGTAATAAACACCCGACCCTCGAGTCCGGCGGCGGCCAACATTCGATCCAACAGTTGACCGGCGCGACCCACGAACGGGGCGCCTTGCGCGTCCTCGTCGCCGCCAGGCGCTTCGCCAACAATCATCACCGGGGCGTCGGGAGCGCCACGCGAAAAAACGGCGCGGCGTGCGCCGGCGGTCTTCAGGGGGCAGCCGTCGAAAGCGGTGATGGCGGCTTCCAAGGCTGCTAGGTCCGGCGCGGAGGCGGCCACGCCGCGGGCGTCGGCGATGACGTCGTGATCGAGCCCAGGGGTGGCGGCAATGTCTTCGACCACGAGCTTCTCGCTGGGAGGCGACGGCGGACGGACCGCCGCCGACTGTAACCGCGCGGCGGGCGTGGGGGCCGACGCGGTTCGATCGCTCGCCTGATCGGCGTAAAGCGTGTCCACGCCACTATCGACCCAAAAGGCGAGCAGGCTTTCAAAGGCGCGCGTAGCGACGTCGGGGGACTGAAACACGGTTTCTCCTTGACCGTTCAACCATCGCCTTCGATTAAGCGTTAGGCAAGTCCGTGGTCGAAACGAAAACAGGGGATCGGAGTGATGAGCGCAGACGCTGAACGCGAAGCGATGGACTACGACATAGTCATCGTCGGCGCCGGACCCGCGGGGCTGTCGGCGGCCATTCGTTTAAAGCAACGCGCCGCCGAGACGGGTTCGGAGATTTCCGTGGCCGTGTTGGAAAAAGGCTCGGAGGTGGGAGCGCACATTCTGTCGGGCGCGGTCATCGATCCCAAAGCGCTCAACGAGCTAATTCCAGATTGGCAGGCCAAGGGCG
>JANXWN010000460.1 GCA_025351125.1 Caulobacteraceae bacterium
CCGACACCTCGGCGTCGGCGGCGGCGACGACGGTCGCGCCGCGCGTTACCGCAACATCAATCAGCTTACCCAGCAAAACATCGGGCGGCCCGCTTAGGCTCATATTGATAATTTTGGCGGCGTGCAGGATGGCGAAATGCAGGGCCTCGGCCAGTCCCAGCGTGTCGCACACCGTCTGCACCGCCGGCCTTAGCTCCTGCCAGCAGGCGCGCAGGGCCATCAGTCGCGCATGCGGCGCAATGCCCGCGATGCCCAGGCCGTTGTTCTCCACCGCCGCGATGACGCCCGCCACGGCGGTGCCGTGCGCTTCGGGCGCGTCGGACCGACCTTCGACAAAGTTGGCGCGGCTTTGAATCTGGCCGGCGAGATCGGGGTGGGTCGCGTCGATCATGCTGTCGATCACCGCCACCGACACGCCGCGTCCGGTCGATATCTGCTGCAAATCGGCAAGACGCCACGCGCGCGACGCCGGTTGCGCGACGAACAGGGGATCGTTCGGCGCGGGGGCCGCGCCCTGACCGTGAAAGACGTTCATCGGCTGAGCCCAAGCCACGCCGGCATCGCGTGAGAGGGCCTGCGCCGCGCTTTGGGGCGATTGCTCCGTCGGCACGAACATGACGTAACAATCAACGCCGATCAGCGGCATGGCCCAATCGTTGCTCAACGTCAGACCGTGGGCGCGGGCCAGACGGCCCGCGATTCGCCGCCGCGCGACGTGGCCGGCCTGATCGTCATAACTGTCCCCATAGTCTGATCCCCCGCGAAGATGCGGCGGCGGCAGGCGCAGCAGCACGAGAATGCGGCGGTCGGGCGCGGCCGCCGCCGGTTCGGCGCGGGCGTGGTCACGCTCTCCGACCATCGACAACAGACAGACAATAACCGCGAGCAACATCCCGCGTTTCACGGGGTGGCGCCCGCATTGATCGGTTCGGCCAGAACCACGTCGGCGCGGGCTCGAAGCCGCGTCAAGATCGCCGCGCGTTCGGCGGCGGGCGTGTTCAACACATAGGCGTCCGACGCCGTGGGGCCGTCGACTAGGCGGGCGTGATTTGTCAGCAAGGCGGCGCGCAAATCGCGTTCGCGCGTTTCGGGGCGAAAGATGACGATAATATTGCCCACGAGCGGCGCCGGCGGCGCGCTTAAGGCGTGATAAGCGGGCGAGGAAACCGGCAGAGCGAGTGCACCGAACACCGCGAGCAAAGCGGCTTGCGCCGCCAACGCCCAGCCCAGCCACGACGGGGCGGCGCGCCATGCCCCCGCCATCCCCGCGAAGGCGCCGGATGCGCGCCGTCGGACCGCCCGGCCCGCCATACGGCGTTGCAAACGCGACCAGTCGGGCCGGCCATCGGACGGAAGAGCGGCGACTTCAAGGCATAAACGCCGTTCAAGATTTAGCGCGGCCTGACAATCGGGGCATGCCTGCAAATGCGCCTCGACCGCCGCGCGATCGTCGGCGTCCAGCGTACCGCCGACATACCAAGGCAACAGGGCTTCCACCGCCTGATGCGGCGTGTCGCGCAGCGCGATTATCTTAGCCATCGCACCCTCCCCTCACAGCCAGTCGGCCAATGGGCCGTCCAGCGCCCGTTTCAACCGGCGCCGCGCGTGAAACATGCGCGTTTTCACCGTATCAACCGGGCAGTCCATGATCTGGGCAATCTCCCGATAGCCCATTTCGTGAAAATAGGTCAGGTCCACCACGGTACGGTGATCGGACGATAGCTGATCAAGCGCGCTCATCAAATTCTGCCGCACCTGAGCGCGATCAAATTGTAACTCCGGACCCGGTGCGTCGCTGGGCCGCAATTCGGCGTCACGGTCTTCGATCGGTTCATCCTCGCGACGTCGCGCGTTGAGCCCCTTGCGATAGGCGATGGCGAAGATCCACGTCGAAACCTTGCATTGTCCGTTGTAGCGTTCAGCCTGATCCCAAACGACCATCAGAGTGTCGTCCAGCACCTCCTCGGCAATAGCGGGACGCCGGACAACGTTGCGTAAAAATCGGGTGAGGCGGGGGTGATAGAGCCGGTACAAATCCTCGAATGCCCGTCGGTCGCGATGAATGATCCGAGCGATCAGGCGCGCTTCGTCGGGCGCGCCGGACGGCTCCGCCGTCCGGCGCGGGTCGATGACCGCGCTCGGCATTTCCAACATCATCGCCCCTTACACTCAGCGAGTGAATGTCGGGAAGGCGCAAAAGGTTCAAAGCCGAGACGTATCGGATATCTCACGACGCCGGCCCGTCTGTCGTCAACCATCGACGCCAGCAACACGGGCGTCGCGGAAAAAAATCGCGCTGCAATTCTGTAACAACTCATAGCGTTAAATTTGCACACGACGGTGACCGCCGGTTTGGCGTTTGACATGTGGTGAAGGGGCGGACAGAAGTTAGACAATCCTGCGCCCGTGCCCATATCAGATGTCGGAGCATGCCTTGCCCAAGTTCATCCAAATCGGCGGTGATCTGAAGGATAAATGCTATGTACAAATACCGGACATAATCTGGAACGCCTATGACGATTTGCGGGCGAAACAGATTACGGAGGCCGTTGAAAAGGGGCTGATCGCGGACAAGCCCGGGGGCATAGGCATAAAAAAAAGCCCGCGATATCATATCAGTATCAAAGACGATTACCGCCTTTGCGCGCAACTGAAAGCCGCGTTCACAGAACAGGTCGTGCGCTCAAACGCTTTGCAACCGTTCGTATCTCCCTATGCGGGGCGCACGCCAGGCACGCCCGGAGAACAGCGTCAGTGGTTCCTGAACGAACAGAACGCCCAACAACAATTCAACGCCAACGTCGTCGACGTGACCCTCAAGTTCATGATTTTCGACCGCGAAAAGACCCACGACAACCTGAGCACGGCCTAGCCGCCGAACAACCTGCGGCTTTTCGCTGGCGGACCGCAGTGTTCGCAAGCCATACAACGCGAGCCCGGTCGCGTCGCCGGGCCCTTTGGCGCGAGCGCAAACCATGTCCGATACCGTAGACGCCGACACGCTCGGATTGCTGGACGTCCTCGAGACTCGCTTGCGCTGGCTGGCGTGCTGGACAATTCACAACGCCAACCATTTGCGCGGCAGCCGCGACGGACTGAAAGTGGGGGGCCACCAAGCGTCGTGCGCCTCGATCACCGCGATCATGACCGCTCTTTATTTTCATGCCCTGCGCCCCAATGACAAAGTGGCGGTCAAACCACACGCCGGGCCGGTCCTGCACGCCATCCACTATTTGCGTGGTGATCAATCGCTGGACCAGCTTCAGCGTTTTCGCGGCTTCGGCGGAGCGCAGAGCTACCCGAGCCGGACCAAGGATACCATCCCCGTCGACTTTTCGACCGGATCGGTCGGTTTAGGAGTCGCGGTTACCGCCTTCGCCAGTTTGGTGCAGGACTATTTGATCGCCCACGGCCATCTGCAAGAAAGCGACGCGGGGCGGATGATCGCCTTGATGGGTGACGCCGAACTGGACGAGGGCAATATCTATGAGGCGCTGATCGAGGGCTATAAGCACGACATCCGCAATTGCTGGTGGATCGTCGACTACAATCGCCAATCGCTCGACGCCACCACCGCAGATCGGATGTTTAACCGCTTCGACGACATTTTCCGCACCTGCGGATGGCGTGTTCTAACCCTCAAACACGGCAAGCTGCAGCGTGCGACGTTTAAACGTCCTGGCGGCAAGGCTTTGGCTGACTGGATCGACAATTGTCCTAATGCCGACTTCGCGGCCTTGACTTATCAGGGCGGCGCCGCGTGGCGGGCGCGCTTACTACACGATCTCGGGCGACGCGCGCCTACCGCCGCGTTGATCGCCTCGTTTGACGACGACGGATTGGCCGCCCTGATGACCAATCTGGGCGGCCACTGCATCGCGACCTTGCTGGAGGCGTTCGACGCCGCTGACGACGACACGCCGACCATGTTCATCGCCTATACCGTCAAGGGCTATGGTCTGCCGTTCGCGGGCCACAAGGACAATCATGCCGGTTTAATGAATCCCACGCAAATCGAAGGGTTACGCGCGACGTTGGGCATTGCGGCGGGGGAAGAGTGGGCCCCTTACGCCGGGCTCGGCGACAACGCCGCGGCGATGCTGAAGACCTTTGTCGCGAAATCGCCGCTGGGCCATCGGCCGGCGCGCGGCGCGGCCCAAGCGGTGCCGGTTCCCGAGCGTCTTGAAGCCCCGGACGATGCGGAGCAATCGACCCAGACGGCGTTCGGCAAAATTCTGTTTGATCTGGCTAAATCGGGCCACCCCCTCGCGGACCGCATTACCACTACCTCGCCGGACGTCACGGTCTCGACCAATTTGGGTGGGTTCGTCAATCAACGGGGTCTGTTTCGACGCCGCGAACTGAAGGACGTGTTCCGCGCCGCCAAGATTCCGTCCGCGCAGAGATGGGCGGGGGATCGCGCCGGCCAACATATCGAGCTGGGCATCGCTGAGAGCAATCTCTTCCTGCTGCTGACCGCTCTGGGCCTCGCCGGTCCCATATTCGGTACGCGATTGATACCGGTCGGCACGGTGTACGATCCGTTCATCGCCCGCGGTCTCGACGCCCTCAATTATGGTTGTTACCAGAACGCCCGTTTTTTGCTGGTCGCCACGCCGTCCGGCGTCACCCTCGGCCCGGAAGGCGGCGCGCACCAGTCGATCAATTCCCCGCTGATCGGCATGGGCCAGCCGGGATTGACCTATTTCGAGCCGGCGTTTGTCGATGAACTCGCACTGATCATGCGCTGGGCGTTCGCACACCTGCAGGCGGACGACGGCGGGTCGGTCTATCTGCGCTTGACGACGCGCGTTATCGACCAAGTTCCGCGCGAGAACGCGAGCTGGCAAGGCGGCGCGTTAAAAGGTGGTTATTGGTTAAAGCCGCCCGCACCGGGCGCGGAAGCGGCGTTGGTGTTCACCGGCGCGGTCGCCCCGGAAGTTTTGGCGGCGCACGCGGCCTTACTGGAAGACGTGCCCGGTCTGGGCCTGCTGAACGTCACCTCCCCCGATTTGCTTCATCGGGGTTGGTCCGCCGCCCGAGCCGCGCGCTGGTCGGGCGACCCGGCCTCGGCCAGCCACGTCGACACTCTCTTAGCCGGGCTGGCCCCTCACGCGGGTCTCGTCACCCTCATCGATGGCTCACCGTCGGCGCTCTCATGGTTGGGCAGCGTGCGCGGCATGAGCGTCAGCCCTCTGGGCGTCGACCGGTTTGGACAAACCGGCGACCTGACCGACCTCTATCAGGCCTACCGCCTCGACACCGACGCCGTCATCGACGCGGCGGCGGAACTGTTTATGCGGCGGTGAAGCGCAAGCAAGAGCCTATCCCTTTACCGAAAAGACGAAACTTCCGGCGACGCGGTGGGTGTCGACCGAGACCGCGTGCCAAATGACTTGATAGGCGCCGGCCGGCAAAACCGCTTTGCGCAGCAAGGTGAGCGTTTTGCGGTCGGCGCCCAGCGTCGTGGCGAAGCCGGGCATCTTGACCGGCTGCCGGCGGGCCATCCCGGGCATGCTTGGCATGGCGGCCATCACTACGTCGGCGCCGGTCAGGGAGCCAATCAGACGTTCGCTGAATTTTAGCTGAATGACATGCGGCGCGGGGACCGTCGCGCCGGCCCGCGGCGTTGCGCTCACGAGCCTTGGATGGGCTTGGGCGGTGCCCGACAAGGCTAACAATCCCATCGTCGAAGCGGCGAGCAGACGGCGACCCAGGGTCATGCGGGTGTCCTCTTAAAGATGGTGAAATCGACAAAACAGCGTCGAATAAAACCGCCGTCCTTCACGTCGAGCGTATCAGGACGGCGGCCAGAATCGGGCGGTTAATAACCCGAGTAGCCGTTGCCACCGTAGTAGCCGTTGCCACCGTAATAACCATTACCGCTGTAGTAGCCGTCGTTGCGATAGCCACGATTCCATGAGTCGCGGCGGTGTTGGCGCCAATGTTGTAACTCGATCTGATAGTCGGCGCGCTCATGCTGGTATTGTAACTGGCGGTGCAGCTGCCGGTGCTCCCAAGAATTCAGACCCTGTTCATGGGCATAGGCGTGCTCTTCGTTGAGCTGGTCATGAACGTCATTGTGTTGTTGATCGAGCTGTTCGTGCTGCCAGTCGTGATTACTGTCCCATCCGTCTTCGTGCGCCGACGCGGGGCCGGCAATTCCCAACATGGCGCCCGCGGTCATCGCGGCGACGGCGGTGATAACAAACTTACGCATTTAAACCTCCTGTGCTTGGTCCTCCTCTTCTAGGGATTTGGCGCTGAACGAGTC
>JANXWN010000473.1 GCA_025351125.1 Caulobacteraceae bacterium
CTTCATCGCCAGTGCGATCCGGTTCGGCACGGACTCGACGCCGATGACCAGCCCCGAATGTATCTGACGCATGATGTCGGCGGGGAAGTTATTTAACACCGCGCCGTCGACCAGCACATCGCTGTCGCGCAAGGCCGGCGGCAGGACGCCTGGCAGCGCGCCTGACGCCGCCAAGGCGTCACGCAAGCGCCCTGACCGATGAATTTGGTGTTTGCCGGTGGTCAAATTGGCTGACAGGCAAAAGAACGGCAACCACATGTCGCTGATTTGTTGCTCGCCAAAGTGTTCGGCCAACCTTGCCCGCACCTTGCCGCCACGCGTCATGGCTATAAACGGGAAGGCGATATCGTCCACCGGATTGCTGTCGACGAAGGATTTGCGGATGCGTCGATCCAACTCCTGATCGTCCCATCCCATGGCGACGCCGGCGCCGATCACGGCCCCCATTGAGACGCCCGCGACAAAGTCGATGGGAACCTTGGCCGCCCGCAGGACACGGACGGCGCCGACGTGCGCATAGGCGCGGGCGGCGCCGCCCGACAACACCAGACCGACCGCGCGGCCGGTGACTACGCGCGCCAGTCGCTCAAGATCGCCGGCGTGGCCTGGCCGGATGTGAAACAAACGGTCGGGGGCCACGGCCGCGCTCCATTCGGGCGACCCGCGCGGGATTTGACAATCGGCCGCTTGCAGCAGGATCAAGTCGGTCAGTCTTTGGCTATAGGGCGTGTCTCCCGGCACGGCTTGCAAATCGGGTGGTGGCGGGGCGGCGCCGTTCGCAACCCGAAAAATGCGATCAACTTGACGCCCTATCAGCGCGATCCAATCGCTGTCGTCGGGCTGCGCAACATAGAGAACATAATCATTGCTGCGTTCGGCATCGGAAAACCAGTCCGCCGAAGACTTTCGCGCCTCGGAACCAAAAACGATAACACGATAGCCTCCAGCGCGCAGGATAACGGCGACGGATTCGGCCAAACCGCGGACGTCCAGTTCAGCTTGCACGGCGCACAGGCCGAAAACCGAGGGCTGCGCCGGCGCCGCGACGTGCGGCAGAGGACGAATGCGCCGCAGCATCAATTGCGCCAAGGATGTCATGAATGCCGGATGCTTGTGCGCCGCGCTGAAGAAGGCGTCACGGGACAGAGCCCAAACCTCGCAATCGCGCAAAGCGATCACGTCGGCCGTGTGCGCTTCTCCAGCGATCAGCGCCATTTCGCCGACCGGCTCGCCTGGTTTTATCACGCCGATCAGCCGCCCGTCGTAATCCGCGCTCGCGTGCAGAACCGCCAGTCTGCCGGTGCGCAACCAAAAAAAAAGTCCGCCGGTTCCCCCGCCAAAAAAAGGGGAGCCCCGCCCGGCAGGGAAAAACTGACCGCCTCGTCCAAAAATTCGCCGGTTTCCACGAGCCGCTTCAGCGCATTTTCTTCAGACGGCGCTATTGGATCTGACATGATCTTAGTGTCTAGCGCGGCCGTTTAAACCTGACCATGGCCAGCGCCGACCACCCGCGCCTAAACCGCCAGATTGTCGAGCAGGCGCGTTTTCCCCAACCTCGCGGCCGCCAACAGGCGCGCCGGCTCCGCGATCACACCCGGTCCGAGACGCGTCAATCCCGCGGGCCGTCGAGTCTCGATGTAATCCACCGCGTCGAAGCCGGCCGCCAAAATCGCGCTGTGCGCTTGCCGCTCGACCGCCTCGACCGCGCCGCCGGCGTTTAAGGCGACAACCGCGCCTTGTAGCGCTTTAAACAGCGCGGGCGCGACTTGCCGTTCTTCCGGTGAGAGGTAGGCGTTGCGCGAAGAAAGGGCGAGGCCGTCGCGATTACGGACAATCGCCCCCGCCAGGATGTCGACCGCAAGATCCAGATCAGCGACCATCCGTCGGATGACCTGCAGCTGCTGGTAATCCTTTTCGCCAAATACCGCCACGTCGGGCATCGCCTGGATAAGCAATTTGGCGACGACGGTTGCCACCCCGGCAAAATGTTCGGGGCGAATCGCGTCTTCCATCGACCCCAGTTGCTCATTGACGTTAACGACCGTGGCAAAACCGTTGGGGTAGATCTCGTCCCCCGCCGGCGCATAGAGCAAATCGCAACCGGCGGCCGCCAACAGGTCGCCATCTCCCGCTTCGTCGCGCGGGTATCGCGATAGGTCTTCGGTCGGCGAAAATTGGGCCGGGTTGACGAACAGGCTCGTCACAACCTTGTCGGCATGATTTCGCGCCAAGCGGACCAGAGACAAATGACCGTCGTGCAGCGCGCCCATGGTCGGCACCAAGGCAATTCTGGCGCCGTGATCGCGCCAGGCGCCGAGTTGGTGTCGCAAAGTCTTGACGGTGCGGACCGTGAAAATCGTCGGCATGCGCGGGGTTCCTGGAGGCGAGGCCTTATGACCGAGCCGCCCGGCCGGGTCCAGCGGCCCTTGCGAGTCGCCGCGGCATGACGCAAGGACGAGCGGGCAGGGGCCGGGGCCGATCGCCCTCACGGTAGTCGGGGCGTTTTCTGGTGTCGCACGCGCGTATCATTGTCGTAGGAAATGAAAAAGGCGGGGCCGGCAAGTCGACGATCGCCGTGCATTTGGTGGTCGCCCTCTTGCACGAGTCCGCCCGCGTGATGGTGATCGATCTGGATGTTCGGCAGCAGTCGACCGGGCATTTTTTCGCTAATCGCGCCGCGTGGGCGGCAGCCGAAGGCGTGACCTTGCCACATCCCACACTGCCGCCAATTGACGGCGAGCACGCGTTAAGGATCGGGCTGACGCAAGATGTCGATTTCGTCGTAATCGATACCCCAGGGGCCGATACCGCTTTGTCGCGAGCGGCGCACCAACACGCCGATTTGATCGTCACGCCGATGAATGACAGCTTCGTCGACTTTGCGGTTTTAGGGATTGTCGATCCGATCACCTTGGACGTCATCCGCCCGAGTTTGTACGCGGAGACGGTTTGGGACGCCCGCAAGACGCGGGCCGCGGCGCGTGGCGGCTCCATCGATTGGGTAGTCTTGCGCAATCGCCTGGCGTCGGTCGAGCCGCGCAATCGCAAACGCGTCGATGAACGCATCGCGACGCTGTCGCGTCGCGTGGGTTTTCGCGCCATCGCCGGTCTGCGCGACCGGGTCATTTATCGCGAACTGTTTCCGTTCGGTCTGACGGTGACCGATCTTTCGCGCACGGTTAGACCGATACAAGTCTCCCTCGCACACGTCGCCGCTCGACAGGAATTGTTGGTGTTGACCCAAGAACTAGGCCTCCTGGAATCGGCGCACTGACTGGGGTTGCCGGCTGATGAGCTATTTGATCTGCGGTGTGATCGTCGTGCTGCTGCTGGCGTGGGCCGGGCGGCGGCCTCGGGGCACGCGCGAAGGTCTGCGCGCGGGGCGCTTCGCCCTAACGGCAGTTTGGAGGAAACTCACCACGCCGTCGCCGACACGTGGGGGCGATTTGTTAAGCGAAGCGGAGGCGCGCGCGATACTCGGCCTTGCGGCGGACGCCAGCGCCTCAGACGTCGAAACGGCCTATCGGCGTTTGATGCTCCGGGTTCACCCCGACCGAGGCGGAACGGCGGCGATGGCCTCGCAACTTAACGCCGCGCGCGACCGACTAGCGCGATCGCGACCTTGAAGACAGACGTGTTAGCCGCGACCGCCGGCGATACAGGGAATGCCCCGGCTCTTGACTGTCGAACAGGCGGTGCGCGCAGCCGCCTCGGTCATTCCGCTGAACACGGCGCGATAGGACCTGCCGGCGCCGTCCACCGAACCCTCCGCGTTGTCGAACACGCGCGCGAACTTATGGGAAACTGATTCTATCTGGGATCGCGCTGAGTCTCGACTGCGAAACTCTCCGACCTGAACCCACCACTTGCCAACCACGGCTTTGGGCGCTTCCGGCCGAGAAAATATCGGGACGGACGCCATCACCGGTCCAGGACGGTGCGCCGCCCTCGTCAGCACGAGGTCGATCGGATCTGAATCATCACCCTCTTCCGCGGTGACATGCCCGTTGGCGGCATAGGCCACCTGCGGCGCGGCTTCGAATAAATTTTGGGTCACTAGGATACGCTCGCCGCGATCGCGCCGCTCTTCGATGTCGAAACCCGTCAAAAGCAGCCCCTCGACATTGGCGTTGCGAGCCGCGCGGGTCGATCCGCCCAGAACGACGGCGATCAACCGATGACCGTTCCGCATCGCCGAAGCCGAGAGGTTGAAACCCGCGGCATTCGTAAATCCAGTCTTCAGCCCGTCAACCCCAGGCATGTGCCCCAATAGACCATTGTGATTAACCATGGTTTGGCCGCGAAATGTAAAAGCTTCCTGGCTGAAATAACCATAGTATTGCGGAAAATCACGAATGACTGCGCGCGACAGGATGGCAATATCCCGCGCCGTCGAAATTTGCCGGCTATCGGGCAGGCCGTTAGCATTGACAAATTGGCTGTTGGACATACCCAGTTGCTGGGCTTTTACGGTCATCAAGGCAGCGAACCGAGACTCCGTTCCGCCGATCCGTTCTGCTAGAACCACCGCCATGTCGTTGGCCGATTTCACGGCGACCGCGTGCATCGCATCGTCGACCGATATGTTTTCTCCGGCGCGCAGACCCAGCTTGGACGGGGCTTGGGCGGCGGCGTGCGGCGACACGACGACCATATCCGACGGGTGCAACCTGCCGGCGGCCAATTCGCCAAACGCGAGATAGAGGGTCATGATCTTTGTGATCGACGCCGGATAGCGCGGGCTGTCGGCGCGTTGCGTGTAAAGAACCTCACCGGAGCGAGCGTCCATCACGATCGCGGTATATTTTGGCTCCCAAGAGGGGACTTGTAGATACGGGGTTTGAGCCGTCGCCGTAGACGCCACCGCCGAAAACGCCAGGGCGAGAACCGCAGCAGTGGACGCGAGAAAGCAAGAGCGCGGGGTTACGAACAAGGAGTGGCTCCGGCAACACGGGTGACGGCGACCAAAGGCCTCCGCAGGATCCCTTTAACATAGCTTAGAGGCTGTTGCACAAAGGTAAACATCATACGAGAACGAGCGCCGAAAACGCGGATGACAATACCGTGAAATGCTGCACCGCACAAAAATCGCTTGACGTGTGCGCTGCAGCATGAGAAACGATCCCTCGCGCGCCGAGGGCTATCGTCCAAGAGGCGCAAGATTTCGCTTGTTTTCACCACGTCTCGACTGAACCCCTCAGCCCGACTTTCAAGGAACACCGTACTATGGCCGCCGACCAATCAACCGCCGAAAATTTTGCCGCTTCGGGCGTCAATGCATTTAAGGACTCGATCGAAAAGTCCGTTACCGCGATGACCGAATTGAACACGCACTCCAAGAAAAATCTCGAAGCCGTCGTCGCTTCGGTGACCGCCGCGACGAAAGGCGCCGAAACGCTCGGCGCCTCCGCCATGGCCTATTCGAAGAAATCGATGGAAGATCATGTCGCCGCCGCCAAGACTCTTGCCACGGCCAAGAGCGTTCAAGAAGTCCTGGAATACCAAACCACCTTCGCCAAGACCGCCTTCGAAGGCTATGTCGCGGAAATGAAGAGAATGGCGGAACTGGTTTCGACTTCGATGAAGGCGTCGATGACCCCGATCAACGAGCGCGTCACGGCGATGGTCGAGCACGCCCAAGCTTCTCGCCCGATCTAATTTCGCGCAATGAGACGCTAAAACGCGTTTTGGGCCCGGCGTCGTAAAGACGTCGGGCCTTTTGCTTTGAAGCGGCACGCGTACGCGCTAACACTCGGATTATGACCGATCCGCACAATCGCCTATTGGCGCTAGACTTGGTGTTGCCCACGCCCGCGGCGCCGGTGGCCAATTACGTCCCGTTCGTCCGTTGCGGGGACTTTGTGCATATCTCAGGCCAGGTATCGCTGGATGCGCAAGGCGGGATACGCGGCGTCGTCGGCGAAGACATCGATCTGGAAACGGCTCAGGCCGCCGCGCGTTTGTGCGCGCTGAATTTGATCGCGCAAATAAATGCGGCCTGCGGCGGCGATCTGACGATGGTTCGGCGCGTCGTCAAATTGGGTGGCTTCGTTCAATCGGGCCCGCTTTTCTTCGATATTCCGCAAGTCATCAACGGCGCCTCCGACCTCATGGTGGAGGTATTTGGCGACGCCGGTCGCCATGCGCGATCGGCCGTGGGGGTGTATCGTTTGCCCTTCAACTTTGCGGTCGAAGTCGATGCTCTCGTAGACGCGCCGGAGAATCCGCGATGAAAAGTATGTTCGGCGAGGCTTGGGAGAGGTTGTTTGCGCCGCCGATCGCGCATCGCGGATTATGGTCGCCCGGCGGCGCTCCGGAAAATTCATTGGGGGCCTTCCAGGCCGCCTGCTCGGCGGGTTACGGGATCGAACTGGACGTTCAACTGACGGCCGACGGCGAGGCCGTGGTGTTTCATGATGCGACCTTGACCCGCATGACCGGCGCTCAAGGGCGTGTCGCCGATCACACCGCCGCTGATCTGGGCGCCTTGCGCCTTAGCGGTACCGACGAGACGATACCAACTCTGGCCGAGGCGCTGACGGTCGTGGGCCATCGCGCCATGGTGAACATCGAAATCAAAATCCCGTATGGCGAGGTGGGCCCGCTGGAGCGTCGCGTGCATGAGGTCCTGATCGATCACAATGGACCAATCAGCGTGATAGGCTTTAATCCATATTCGCACGCATGGTTCGCCGACCATCATCCCAGCGTCTTGCGCGGGCTCAACAGCTATAGCTACCATGGTCCGGACGCCCGCCACCTCGCCCCCGAGTTGCGCAAGCAATACGCTGATCTGCGCCACGTCGCGATCGCCAAACCGCACTTTTTGGCGCTCGGTATGGACATGCTTCCACATGCCAAAGCGGATGGATTTCGTCAGCGCGGGATGCCTGTGGTGGCCTGGACGGCGCGTGATGTCGATCAGTGGGATGCCGTCAAGAGTTGTTGCGACAACGTGATTTTCGAGGGTTTCGCCCCGTGAAGGACCCAATGACCTCCGCATCGGCGGTTGTCAGCGTTCATCGCAGAATTTCTGAAATCGGCTCAAAATCCTGGGACGCCTGCGCCGCCGCGCCTGATTATGCCTCTAATCCCTTCGTATCTTATGATTTTCTTGATGTTCTGGAAGCGTCCGGATGCGTTGCCGAACGCGCCGGTTGGGCGCCGCAGCATCTTGCTCTGCGTGACGAAAACCAAACGGTTCTCGCCGTTATGCCGCTGTATTTGAAGTCCCACAGTCAAGGCGAGTACATTTTCGATCACGCTTGGGCTGACGCCTACGAGCGGGCCGGTGGACGGTACTATCCCAAGCTGGTTAGCGCCTCGCCGTTCTCGCCGGTCACCGGCCCGCGCTTGATCGTTGGTCCCGACATCGAGCAAAACCGGGGACGCGGCGCCTTGATTGACGGGGCGCTCGCGCTGTGCGCGCGTTTCGGCGCCTCTACGTTAGGGGTTAATTTTTCGACGCTCGACGAATGGCGGTTTTTGGGGGAGCGTGAACTGTTGCTTCGCCAGAACCAACAATATCACTGGCTTAACGCCGGTTACGCGAGCTTCGGCGAGTTCCTCGATGTGCTGTCGTCGGGCCGCCGCAAAACCATTCGCCGCGAACGCCGAGACGCGAACGCCAATGTGGAGATCGTGCGGCTGACCGGGGCGGACC
>JANXWN010000010.1 GCA_025351125.1 Caulobacteraceae bacterium
CGGCGGCTGGTTGGCTTCGTGAATGGGCCTGACGGCGTTCTGGCAGCGCGCGATCGCGCCACGTCCGAGAAAAACGCGGAAGCCAGCGCGCGGGCCGGCTTCGAGGCGCGGGTTGCCGATTTGGGCGTCGAGCGTGACAGCGTAGTCGTAGAGCGCGACGCCGTCATCACCGAGCGTGATGCCGTCACGTTAGAGCGAAATGCCGCCATCGCCGAGCGCGACGCCGCCGTGGACGAGCGCATTGCCATCGTGTTGGAGCGCGATACCGTTGCCAAAGAGCGGAACGCCGCGATCTCGGAGCGCGACGCGCTGGCTGGTGAGCGTGACGTCGCCTTTGCGGAACGTCAAAGCACCCGCGCCCATTTAATTGGCCTGGAAACAACGCAAGCCCTGTTACATAAGGATCATGGTCGACTGACGGCTAAGCACGGGCAGTTGACGGCCAAAAATCGTGATTTGACGCGGGCGAGGCGGGTGCTTCTAGCCGAGGTCGCCGTCCTCAGCGCGGAGCGCGCCGCCTCTCAAACACAGATCGATGCGGCAACCGGACAGCGCGACCACGCGATCGGTAAGCAAAAGGAAATGGAGCGGGAGTTGGCCCTGACGCAAGGCCACGCGACGTCGAACGCCTCGGCGCTTCGATCGACGTCCCGCCGAGAATTGGAACTGCTATTCCAGCAACGTTTGATCCGAAACGCACATTTAGGTCTGCACCCCAATTGGATTGCAACTTCGCTGCCGCGGGTGGTCCGATTGAGCCTCGCGCGGCGGGCGGCGCGCGCGAAAAAATGGTCCGCGGCGGAGCTGTGGTACGCTTCGCTTTTGCGTCATCGGCCAAACGCGTCGCAGCTGCTGATCCAATACGGTCACGCGCTTAACGAGCAATCGGCTCACGCGTTGGCGGCGGTCGCCTACAGTCGCGCGGCGGCCATCTCGGGGCCGGACGTCGATTTGGCCGCTCATTTGATCGACGCCTTGCGATCAAGCGGCCTTCCGAAAGACGATTACGCCAGTTGGGGCGCACACGACGCTAATTGATCGCCTCTCGATGCTCGGCCAACACCTCCCTGATCGCTTCATCGAGCGTGCGAACCGGCCGCCATAGAATAGATGTCGTCACCGCGCTTGCATCTACCGCCGCGCGCGGAACGTCGAGTGGCCGCCAGCGGTTTGGATCGGTTTCGATCGTTATCTTGGCGGTGCTATGGTCGCATAGTCGGTTCAACAGATCACCGACCTTCACCAACCGACCGGAGGCGATGTTGAATACGCTGCGCGTCGGGAGGGCCCCAGCGGCGAAGATCAAACCGAGATAGGCTTCAACCACATCGGCGACATGCATAAAGTCGCGCTCCGCGTGTAAATTGCCGACGCGAACCACGCCGCCGCCGGCCCGTTCGATCGCGGCGATCTGCGCGGCGAACGCGGGGATAGCGAAAGCGGTCGATTGTCCGACACCAATGTGGTTTGACGGCCGCGCGACGATGAGGCGGCAAGACGTGGGAAGTACGTCGGTCAGCATCGCTTCCGTCGCCGCCTTGGACCGTGCATAGGTCGATATGGGGTCGAGAAGGGTCGTTTCGCTCACCTTGCCGCGATTGAACGCGCGTCCGTAAACTTCGCTGCTGCTGACGGCTAGCAGGGTTGCATGCGGCACGAAATCGCTGACGGCTTCGGCAAGCGCCGAGGTGCCCCCGAAATTCAAAGTCCAGGTCGCCCGCGCGGCCTGCGCGCCGCCGGTCACCGCTTGTCCGGCCAAATGTACGATGAGGTCGGGCCGCACCCGTTCGATCACGGCTCGGACGCTGGCCGGATTTGTCAAGTCGAAGGCCATCAGCGCGCCGGTCGCTTGATCGAGAACTTGGAAACGCGAGGCTAGCGCCAACCGCGCCGTTGACTTTAGGCGATGCGCCAGAGCAGGGGCGAAATGGCGACCGACAAATCCGTCGGCCCCGGTTATCAAGACCGTGTCGAAAGCCGCTAACGTCGCCTGATCCGCGTGAGCCCGGTCCGCCACAGGGTTTACTAGCCGGTATGTGCGGTGGCCGAGGCACGGCCGTGCGCGATATCGCGTGTCAAGCGATCCAGATCGGCATCGACCATTTCGTGAATCATCTCCTCCAGCGTCGTTTCGGCGCTCCAACCCAAGGTTCTATTTGCCTTACTCGGGTCACCCAGAAGAACATCGACTTCAGACGGTCGATAGAGCCGGGGATCGATCACCAAATGTTTATCGATATCGGCGCCGATGCGCGCAAAGGCAATCTTGCACATATCCCTGACGCTGGTCGTGCGGCCCGTGGCAACGACATAATCGTCCGGTTCGTCCTGTTGTAGCATGGCCCACATGGCTTTGACGTAGTCGCGGGCATGCCCCCA
>JANXWN010000052.1 GCA_025351125.1 Caulobacteraceae bacterium
CACCGCCGCCGCGACCGGCGTGATCTGCGGTTTGGGGATCCAGGGCTACACTCTGGCGATTTGCTTTTTGGGCAAACAGATCACGCCCGGGGCTGACTAGCGCTCATACCAAGGCGACGGTGAGCAACGCCAATACGGCGGCCGTCTCCGGACGGACACCTCGCCACCAAGCGAAAGCCTCGGCGGCCTGCTCGACCAACATGCCGGCGCCGTCGGCGATGTTCTCGACGCCATCTTCACGGGCGCGGGCCAAAAAGGGCGTCAAACCGCGACCATAGGTCAGATCGTAGGCCAAGGCGCAGGCGCGCAAAGCCCCCGGCGGCGGCAGGCCATCGGTCGCGCTTGACGACAAGGCATTGATAGCCACATCAAAAGCAAGATCGCCGAGGTCGGCGAATTCCCCGGCGTTCACTGGACCTTCGTCGCGAAATCGGCGCGCAAGTGCACGGGCGGTGTCGGCCGTTCGGTTCACCACGAAAATCGACGCCGGTTTTTCGGCGAGCAGCGGCGACAGTACGCCGCGGGCCGCGCCGCCCGCGCCGAGCAGCAGAACCCGGCGCCCTGCGATCGGCCGTCCGATGTTCATCGTAATGTCCCGCACCAATCCGACGCCGTCAAAGTTCTCGCCTTCGCTGATCGCGCCGTCAAAGCGTAAGGCGTTGACCGCCCCGGCGCACGCGGCGCGGTCGGACACCCGAGCGGTGTATTCAAAAGCATCGATTTTGAAAGGCGCCGTGACGTTCAAGCCCCGCCCTCCGGACAGGCGGAACGCCTCGGCGGCGGCGGCGAACCCACCGAGCGGCGCTTCGATGGCGCCATAGTCCATCGCTTGGTCGGTTTGCCGCGCGAAGGCTCGGTGAATGAGCGGCGATTGGCTGTGGCTGATGGGGTTGCCGACAACGGCGTAGCGATCGGTCACGCCAGCTGATCTCGCTCGGTCGCACCCGAACTCATGGCCGCGCCTCGGCGCCACCGCGACGACTAACCCACCGCGTCTCGCCGCGCCCCTGATCGTCAATCACTCGTCGGTCCATCGGGTCCTTTCGGTAGGGTGGCCGCGCCAACAATCGATCGTCATTGCGGTTGCGCGGTGACAATCGGCCCCGTATCAGTCGCGCGGGACCTTTGCCGGGTCCTACAATCTCCAAAACTCAAAGGGAACTCTACACATGCAATCTAAGCGGCTGGGCAAGAGCGCAATCGTCGTGTCTGACATTTGCATGGGCACCATGACCTTCGGCTCGCAAGCCGACGAAGCCATGTCGCACCGCATTCTGGACCAGTCCCTGGACGCCGGCATCAATTTCTTCGACACCGCCGAGAACTATCCCGTGCCGCCCAAGCCGGAATGGGCGGGCCTGACCGAAGAGATCGTCGGCCGCTGGCTGAAAACCAAGGACCGTGACGCGGTCATTATCGCGACCAAAGTGTGCGGCCCCAGCCACGGCTGGCTGAAAGCCTCGCAACGCGCCGGAATGACCGCGCTGGATCGGCACAATATAGTGCGCGCCGTCGAGGCCAGCCTTAAACGCCTGGGAACCGACTACATCGATCTTTATCAAACCCACTGGCCCGATCACGGCGCCCGCTATGAAGACGCCTTGCGGGCGCTCGACGATTTGATCGACGCGGGTAAGGTGCGCGTGATCGGTTGCAGCAATGAAACCACCTGGGGACTGACCAAAAGCATCGCCGTATCGGAACGCGAAGGTCTCGCGCGTTATGAAACCATCCAGAACAACTTTAGCCTTATCAATCGGCGGTTCGAAGACGAATTGGCTCAAGCCTGCCGACAAGAAGGCGTCAGCTTGATCCCCTATTCACCGATTGGCGGCGGGGTGCTGTCGGGCAAATACAAGGGCGGAGCGACGCCAGACGGGGCGCGGTTTTCGAACTATCTAAAAATTGGCGGACGCCAAGGCGCCATGGCTAAACGCTACGTCAACGACAAAACCTTGGCCGCGACCGAGCGATTTGGCGCGATTGCCGCCGACCTGGGACTGTCGCTCGTCACTCTGGCCACGGCGTGGAGCAAGCAGCACGATTTCGTCGCCTCGACCATCGTCGGCGCGACCCACACGGACCAATTGACCGAAATCTTTGCCGCCGCCGACGTCACCCTGACGAAGGACACCCTGACCAAGATCAACGCGGTGTCGAAGGATATCCTCTATCCCATGGGATGAAGAGCGGCTTCATAGCGAGCGAAACCTACACCTTTAGCCTGGGGATTCGGCGCGGCGAAACACCCGCCGCAGCGGCCACACCATCAACTCGAACGGGTTTTTGGCGTAGTCGTCCAGGCCAGTGTCCGGAAACTCGTGCGGCGCGGGGCGGCGATAGGCGCCGGTCACGACATCGAAGATCGGCAGGAGGGCGGCGTAATTTGCATTGTGGTGGCGCTCTTCGACCGAGTGATGCAGCCGATGATACTGGGGCGAATTCCACAACCACGACAACCCGCCCAATCCGACGCGCAAATTAGCGTGCGTCAGAAAATTGTTGAAGCCGGCCACGAAATACAACGCGAGCATGGCGGGGCTCACCTTGAAAAGGAGGGCTGGGGCCAGCCAGATGGTGAAGGTCTTGATCATCGGCTCCAGCCAGAAATGACGATTGGTGCTGGTGACATTCAAGGCGCGGTCGCCGTGATGCAGAGAGTGCATCGCCCACATCCACGGAAACGCATGCTGTGCCCGGTGAAAAGCATATTCACCCAGATCCATGGTGATGAGATAGATCGCGCCGCCGACGAACCATGGCAGCCCGCGCAGGTCGATCAAACCGCCGCCCAAGCCATTGATGAGCCGGGTCTCCGACGTGGCCCACACCCCGGTCACCAGTCCCTGGCTGATGGTGATCAACAAAAACGCGGTGGCGTTGTTTAGCCATTCGCCCTGCTGCGTGACCGACGCCGGACGCCATCGTTCCAGGCACAGCACTGAAGCGGTCACTGTCGCCATCAAGATGTAGACGGTGAAAAACCCCATCGCCGGCGCGCCTAAAACAATCCAGGCGCGAGGCGATAGCGCACGCGCGACATGAAAACCGCATAGGCCGGATCCGCCCTCAACACCCGCTCTTCGGCCAGGACACGGATAACGATCATCGCCAAGGTGCAAACATACAGCACAGCATTCCACGCGGTCGGATTGGCGAGGATCGAGCCGATGTAGACCAATATATAAGATCG
>JANXWN010000021.1 GCA_025351125.1 Caulobacteraceae bacterium
TTCCCCCTAGTGGCGGAAGGCTTTATAGCCTCGCCACACCCATGACAGCGTTCGGACCTTGAGCCCGGCGCCCCAGCCGGAGCCCAAGCCCCCACCCATGGCCAAGATCAAAGTCGCCAACCCGGTCGTCGATATCGACGGTGACGAAATGACCCGCATCATTTGGCAAATGATTAAGGACAAGCTGATCCTGCCGTTCTTGGACCTGCCGATCGACTATTACGACCTGGGCATGGAGCATCGCGACGCCACTGACGACAAGGTCACCGTCGACGCCGCCGAAGCGATCAAAAAGTATGGCGTCGGTATCAAATGCGCCACCATCACTCCCGACGAAGCGCGGGTGAAAGAGTTCAATCTCAAAAAAATGTGGAAATCGCCTAACGGCACCATCCGCAATATTCTGGGCGGCGTGGTGTTTCGTGAACCGATCTTGTGCAAAAACGTCCCCCGCCTGATCCCCGGCTGGACCCAGCCGATCATTATCGGGCGCCACGCTTTTGGCGATCAGTACCGCGCCACCGATTTCGTGGTGCCCGGCAAGGGCAAGCTGACGATCCGGTTCGAAGGCGACGACGGCCAAGTGATCGAGCACGAGGTGTTCCAATACCCCGGTGGCGGCGTGGCGATGGCGATGTACAATCTCGACGACTCCATCGCCGAGTTCGCGAGAGCCAGCCTGACCTACGGCCTCAACCGGCATTACCCCGTCTATCTGTCCACCAAGAACACCATCCTGAAATATTACGACGGTCGGTTCAAAGACATTTTTCAGCACATTTTCGAAACCGAATTTGCCGGCCGCTACAAGGCAGCCGGCATCGTCTACGAACACCGCCTGATCGATGACATGGTCGCCTCGGCCCTCAAATGGTCCGGCGGATTTGTCTGGGCGTGCAAGAACTATGACGGCGACGTGCAGTCCGATCAGGTGGCGCAGGGTTTCGGCTCGCTGGGTCTGATGACTTCGGTGCTGATGACGCCCGACGGCAAAACCGTGGAAGCCGAAGCCGCGCACGGCACCGTCACCCGGCACTATCGCCAACATCAACGCGGAGAAAGTACGTCGACCAACTCCATTGCTTCGATCTTTGCCTGGACGCGGGGCCTGCAACACCGCGCCAAGCTGGATGGCTCCGCGGCGCTCGATCGTTTCGCGTCCACCCTGGAAAAAGTCTGCGTCGATACCGTCGAAGCCGGTTCGATGACTAAGGATTTGGCCCTCCTGGTCGGCGACCACCAAGGCTGGCTCACCACCGAAGGCTTCCTGGACAAGGTGGCGGAAAATTTGGAGCGAGCGTTGGCGGCGTAGAGTTCGCCAACTGGCGAAACCGGGGCTACAGTAGGACGGTCACTAGGCGCGCGCAAAACGTTTCAACGGGCATGAGTCACGGCGTTCTACTCGCATGAGCCACCGCATTCGCGGATCATGCGAGGCGACGAGTCAAGGCCCGCTGCGCCCGCCTAGAACTTCACCTGCGTAAACACACCGATCTCGTCGTAAGTCCCGCAGACCGAGCCGCCGACGACCCCGTTGGCCGAGCTAAACAAGCCGTTGTCGGCCTGTTCGCGTTTGTAGACCAAGGCGAAATCGAGCGGCTTGATCGGGCTGTAAGAGACGCCGACGTTGAAATAGTTGTCGGCGAAAGCGGGCGCGGTCGTCTTTTGCGGTTTCACCCGGTCGTAGCGTCCGAACACCGCAACCTTAGGTGTGAAGTTAAACGAACCGAAAACCGAATAGCCGTCCGAGCGGTTAATTTTGAGCGGGTTGGCTTGGGTGACGTCGTTCCAGTCTTCCGCCCAGAAATACTCGCCGCCGAGCCGGAACCGGTCGGAGGCATAGGCCGCCAGGGCGTCGAGGCGCTTGGCGGTATTGTAGGTGGTCGTGCCTGCCACGGACTTGCCGAGCTTGCCGTCGTAGCCGCCGACGGCGAGCGTGACATGGTCGTAAGTGACATTGACGCGGCCCTCGACGTCGAGATGGTCGGTGCGGTTGGCCGTGCCGATCGCCGGTTTCTTGAATCCCTCGCCGTCCACCACCGACACTTGATAGCCGATGATTCCGCCGCCGAGCAAGCCAAACGCGTGCAGGCCCCAGTCGGTGGTCGTACCGAAACCGGTGCGGTCGATCAGCAGCTTTTCGACATAGCGGTAGCCGTAGATTTTCTCGGCGAACGGAACCCACGGCAGTTCGGCGGCGCCGGCGCGGATGGTCAGAGCGTCGCTCAGCTTGGCCTGCAAATAGGCCTTCTTGATGAACAGCTGGGTCGCCCCCGCCCCGCTGTCGTAGATGAAATCGGTAGTAAGGTTGGCGGAGAAGACGCTGTTAAATTTGTGATCCACCAACAAATACAGACGCTTGATGTCGTAGTTCGTTCCGCTCTGCGGCGTGCGCACGCCGTTTGAGCTGTTGGAAATATGGCTAGCGTCAGCGAACATAGTCGCCCCCACGGTCGTGTCGGCGGCCCAGCCGGGCTTGGGCGTGGCCTTCTTG
>JANXWN010000039.1 GCA_025351125.1 Caulobacteraceae bacterium
GGGTTCTACGAGAACGCCTTTCGCATGATGCGCGAGTGCTACGCCGAATTGGCGTCGAGGGGCGGAAACGACGTCTTCGGCGATTGGCGCGAGGCTTGGGACGCGGAAAACGACATCGCGCTGTTTTCCGCCACCGAAAAAGGCGGCTGGCAAAAGTGGATGACCCACATGCCTCCTCGCCCTGGCTTGCCGGGTGATCCCCTTGCGCCCGGCGAGGTCTTTTCGCTCAATTATTATCTGGCCGGCGCCTTCGACCTGTTTCGCACGCTGGTGCTGGACACCACGGTCGATGATCGCGGTCTGCGGTGGCCGGGCCCCGAGGATGGCGATGTGAATCCGAGCGTCGCCCTCACTTATCTGGCCAAGCTCGGCGGCTTCGCGACCGCGGCGGCCTTGGCCGAGGGACTGGGCGTGGCCGCGGTCGTTCTGCGCGCCGCGCGGGGAGCCTTGATCGGCGGGACGTTGGACGCCGTCGAATCGCTTTGCAGACGGCTTCGAAAATGGTTGGAAGACGGCTGGCTCTCCGACGATCCTCATCGCTTTCTCTGGGAGGTGGCCGACATAACTCTCGCGAGCGTCGTGGGCATGATCCGACACGGACTGTACCTCGATCCGCGCGGATTGGACGCCATCGAAGACTACGAGGTCCGCGATTGGCTGATGATGAACGGCGCGTCCGCACGATCGGTGCAGTCTCCGTTCCTGCGCGGCCTCTACGATCTGTCGATGGGCTATGAGGACGGCAGTTCCGACCAACCGCAATTGTCGGCGGGACAGGGCTTGCGCGGCACACTGCGCACCTTTTTCGGCTATCGCGGCGCCTTCATGTGGCGCATGCGGGCCGGGATGGGCGACGTGGTATTCGCGCCGCTCTACGAGGCCTTGCGCCGTCGCGGCGTAAAATTCGAATTTTTTCATCGGCTGACGAACATCGCCTTGGCGCCTGGCCAACCGATCAAACCGGGCGACCAAACTCATGTGAGCGCCCTGAGCTTCGATGTGCAGGCAACGACGCTGTCGGGCGAAGACTATCGTCCATTGATCGAGGTGGCGGGTCGGCCATGCTGGCCGGCACAGCCTAATTTTGATCAGCTTAAGGGCGGCGCGTCTCTCTTACGCGCAACGGTGGATTTCGAGTCGCACTGGGACCGCCGTCGCGCCGGACAGAAAATCCTCGACGTGGGCGCGGACTTCGACTTGGTTGTGCTGGGCGTCGGCCTTGGCGCCGTGCCGCATGTCTGCCCCGAACTTCTGGCGCGCGACGAGCGCTGGCGCAGGATGACGCAGGAAGTCAAGACCGTCGCGTCGCAAGCCTTTCAGGTCTGGATGAACGAAGACTTGCCCAGCCTTGGATGGCGCGGGCCGGCCTATATCACCGGCGCCTTCGCCAAGCCGTTCGACACCTGGTGCGACATGGCGCATGTCGTCCCGGAGGAAGCATGGCCCCAGCGTCCCAAAACGAGCGTGTATTTTTGCGCCGTCCTTCCCGACCCTCCGAATAGAATGGACGAGACGGACCCGACCTATCCCGCGAGCCGGGCGGAGGAGGTGCGACGCAACGCGGAAGCCTTTTTACAGGGACCAATTCGAGAAATCTGGCCCGGCGCGTTCAATGCCGACGGGTCGTTTCGTTGGGAGATTTTGGTCGATCCGAGGGGTGAAGACGCCGTAGGATCCGCCCGCTTCGGCGGGCAGTATTGGCGCGCAAACGTTAATCCGTCGGATCGCTACGTTTTGCATACGCCGGGCAGTTTCCGCTATCGTATCTCGCCGTTGGACATGACCTATGACAATCTGACGATCGCGGGAGACTGGACCGACAGCGGATTCCACTCCGGATGCGTCGAAGGGGCGGTCATGTCGGGCCTCCTAGCCGCCCATGCGTTGAGCGGATCGCCCAGGTTTGAGGATATCATCGCCTATGACCACCCCTGAGTCTTCGCCCGACAAAGTCGCCCGCGTGCGTCGTCCGGATGTGGTCCGCCACGGCCCCGATCGCTCCGGCGGGGCGGCCAAGCCTGTTCCGCGACCGCCGGCCCCAAGCGTTGGCGAACCGATTAACGAAGCTGTCGCGAGCGCCGTGCGCATGGGCTATGACGTGGTGGCCGAAAATATCAAACAAGGCCGGCTCGCCGCCGCGCGCTTTCGCCAAGGCGAATATAGCATTCGCGACGTTCCCGGCGACGTCGAATCCCTGGCCAAGCGCATGATCGATCTCGCGCGAGAACTTTCGACGACGACATTCGATGTCGTCGAGCGGCTATTGCGCGATCCGGGGCCCGGTGATCCGACTGCGAAGGCGTCGCCGTTTTATCCGACGCCCGATCCGAACGCGCGGAAATCACCGCCGCCGACGCCGGACAGCCCGCTGATGACGGTAAAATGTCAGTTCGTGGGAACACCTCGCGCGGTTCTGCGATCAGCCATGTTCGCCCGCCCGCGTCTACCGATCTTCGCCGATGCGCACATCGCGTCCGAACCCTTGAAGTCCACCATCGGCGCCCGCGCGATTACCGACGTGACGTTTTCGACCGATCCGCAGACAGGCGTCTTGGTCGTATCGGTCGGCCTTTCACCCGATCAGGCCGCCGGCGTCTACGCGGGTCTCGTGACCGTGGCCCACCAAGACTGGCCGATGGGCGTGCTGGCGATAGAAGTTTTGGCGTGACGGGCGCCTGGCCCGAACTGGAGGGATTGGCGCCGGCGAGCGCGATCGAAATGTCCGGCGTTTTAAGCGCCTATGGCGCGGCCACGCGCGGGGCGGTGCAAAACTATTTGGTCACCGATACGCCGGCGCCTTTTCTGGACGACCTCCTAAACGACTATCCGGCGCGCGGGGGAAAGATGATGCGTCCCTCTATCTGCATCGCCAACGCCCGCGTGTTCGGCGGCAGGGTCGAGGACGCGATCCAATGCGCCGCGGCGGTCGAATTGCTTCACAACGGCCTTCTGATCCACGACGATATCCAAGACGCCAGTGAGCTGCGGCGGGGCCGGCCGACCTTGCACGCCCTGCACGGAGTGCCCCTCGCCCTGAACGCGGGCGACGCGATGATTTTCACGGCCCTGATCCCCTTGATCGATAGTCTTCGCTCGCTTGGGCCTCACGTCGCCGCGCGGGTTCTCGACGTTTCGATGGTCATGGCGCGGCAAACCGCCGAGGGCCAAGCGCTCGAACTGGGGTGGCGCGACCTCAACCAGACCGACCTGGGCGACGCCGATTATTTCCGCATGGTTTTGAAAAAAACAGCCTGGATGGGTTTAATTTGGCCCGCGCAGCTCGGGCTTCTGATCGGGTCGCGGGGCAACGCCGATCCCCAGAGCGTTGTACGGTTCGGTTTTTTTGTCGGCACGGCGTTTCAGATCGAGGACGATCTTCGCAATCTCTCGGACGATCCGGGGTACGGCAAGGAAATCAACGGCGATCTCTATGAGGCTAAGCGAACCCTCATGTTGCTCCACGTACGGCGGGCCTGCAATGCGCGCGAGCGGACGCGCCTCGACATTTTTTTGGCGCTCGAGCGGGATCAGCGATCAGACGACGAGGTTCTTTGGCTGGCCGGCTTGATGAAGCGCTACGGCTCGCTCGCGCACGCGCGCGAGATCGCCGGCGCCATGGCGGGGGCCGCGGCGCACGAATTTTTGCTGACCTACGGGCGCCTGCCGCCTTCGGTCGACCGCAGTTTTGTGGCCGGACTCATTCCTTGGATATTTGACCGGTCATGACGGGACGCGCGCTCCTCTACGGCGCCACGGGCTATACGGGACGCATGATCGCCCGCTATCTGGCGGACCGCAGGTTGGACATGGTGCTGGCCGGTCGAAATCCCGACGGCGTGCGGGCCGTGGCCGAACCCTTGGGCTACCCGTGGCGCAGCTTCGGTCTTCAGTCGCCCGATGACATCGACGCGGGATTGCGCGGCGTCGATGTGGTCCTGCATGCGGCCGGGCCCTTCCTGCGGACCGCCTCGCCAATGATCGCCGCCTGTCTAAGGACGGGCACGCACTATCTGGATCTGTCGGGCGAGTGGCCCGTGTTCGCCGCGGCGATGGACCTGCGCGAAACGGCGCTCGCCGCCGACGTCATGTTGATGCCCGGAGTGGGGCTCACCGTCGCTGTCACCGATTGCTTGCTGGCGCTGGCCGCCCGCTGCCGCCCCGACGCCGTCAAATTGCGATTGGGCGTGTCATTGCCGCGCCGGATCTCGCGCGGGACCCTCACGACAGCCACCCAGTTTTTTTCGCCCAGCGCGCTTATTAGGCGCCGCGGTCGGCTCGAAGCCGTACCGGGCGGCGTGCTGACGCACGCCTTCGATTTCGGTCACGGCCTTCGCGAAGCGACCGCCGCGAGCTGGGCGGACGTCGTTACGGGCGGATATACGACCGGCATCGAAGATATCGAAGTCTATTCGGAGCTGCCGTGGCCGCAACGGCTCTCCTACCGGGCGACGAGTATGGCCATGACGTTCACCGGCCGGCGGCCCTGGCAGGCGGCGGGCGCCGCGTTGGCGTCGGTATGGCCGACGGGCGTGATTTCGGAAGACTCAGATCGCGCAGGCTTTGTGATGGTGGTGGAAGCGATCGATCCGTGGCGGCGCGTGACCCGCCTTCGCATGCGAACCCTGGACGGTTATTGGGCTAGCGTATTGACGGCCGCCGCCGCCGTGGAGAAAGTTCTAACCGGAACTTGGTCGGCCGGTTTTCAGACCCCCGCGCGCGTGTTCGGCGCGAACTTCGTTTTCGACCTGGGCTGCGCCGTCCTGGAGGATTCGTCGCACAGGCTTGTGGGAGATGCCGCATGATTCCCTACGTCCAATCCATCGCTTGCCAACAGGTGCCGCCGCCCTACCATTTTCCGAACGTCACCGTGAACGCGTTCATTTGGGAGGCCTCGATGACGCGGATCCAGGCCTATTGCGACGAATACTTCAATCTGGGCGATCCGATCGAACGGGGTTTTGTCTACAAGGCCGCCTCGATCTGGCCCTACGCCACGCTCTTGATCATCGACTACCCCGAGATGATCGCCACCGCGACGAACGTGGGCCCCGGGTGGGGAACTTCCTATGCCGACGGGGGATATGTGAAGCAAAAGGAAGTCTTCGTCGCCTTGCCGTTGATGCGTTACGGCACGCGCCCCGAAACGGCTTTTATCAAATCGGCGATCGAGTGGGCGCTCCCATTTATTATTGTCCAAAACCCAATGTCGTCGGTCTGTGGTCGAGAGATGCTCGGCCTCGAAAAGCTTTTGGCCGAGATCACGCTCGGCGGCGGGGATTATCCGGATGCATTCAGCGCGAATGTGAAGCTTCCCGGCTGGGCGTCTCTGCGGCCCGGCGAAGTGCAGCAAATCATGCCCTTCCTCGAGGTGGTTACCGGGCCCGCCACGCCGACGTTTCGTGGGTCTGCCATGCAGGACTCGCTCTGGACCTTGTTCAGCAGCAGCGTGGTCGGCCAGTCGATCGGCGCCCTCGGAGGGGTCAGCAATCTGATTGACGCGATGTCGGCCGGATTGACCCCTACCGCGATGCAAACCGTCTCCCTTAAGCAAATCAGAGACGCGGCAGACCCGAAGCGGGCGCTTCACCAATCTCTCATCAGTTGCAGATCGAAATATTCCAATATGGAAAATTTCAAATTCTATAACGAGAACGATGTAAAAATAACGATTCATGATCGCGGCAGTTTCAGCGAAGTCTTCAGAGTCGCGCTAAATTTGCCGCAAATCGCTGATCCATTCAGTACGGAAGATCGCAAATTGTCGTTTACGCCGACCGCGGCTTTTCGTTTTAACGCCACGATTGATTTTGATCAGATGCGCACGCTGCATACGTTTCCCGTGGATCAAGGTCCGGGCCGGCCTCCGTCACGGGGAAACGACGATATGCTGTCGCCGTGGCTGAGGCCTTTGCGCGGGTTCTTCGGGGGGGCGCGGGCATGACGCTTTTTCGGGAATCGTTCGCGACGCAACAGAGTTTGCCGCCTTGGGAGGCCCGGGGCGTTCAGAGTTGGTGCTTCCTGTTTCCGCTGAGCGCAACGGCGATCCAACGTTATCTCGACGAGTATTTCAATTTTGCGCACCCCGAACCCGCGCCATTTCGGTTCAGCGCTCTTGCGGAAGCGCAATTCGGCTGTCTGACCATCTCATATTATCCAGTGATCGCGAGCACGAACAAGGCCAACATGTTGCGGTACGGCCCTCAAACCACCAGCTGGGATCATCTCAGTTATAACGAGATGTATGTTGCAGCGCCCGTGCTCTGTAACAGAGTTACGCCAGACAATTTGCTTGTCGATCGCCAAATCGTCTGGATCCAACCGGTCGTGATGTGTGACAACAGCTCCGTCGTATTCGCCACCCGCGAGATCGTCGGTATCGACACCATGCATGCCACGATAAATCTGCGGCCGGGCCGGGCGCCCGGCAGCCTGCACGTGGACACGCAGTTTTCCGGCTTCAAAACGTTCAGTCCGACGACCGCCGAAGGCCCGTTGCCATTCCTCCACCTGGAGACGGGGTCTCCGTTGCCGGGCGGGCTTCCGGAGGCCGCGACTCGAGAGGATAAAGCTTTTCTTGAAGGCCTGTTCGGCGTCATCGGCGGCGTCGATTTGGTGGGCGGCGTACGCCCGACCACGACGCGGCTGATCTCGTTGAAACAATTTCGCGATGCCTACGACTTGAGACTTGCGACTTATCAAGCGATCGTGGCGTCGACCGCGACCCATACGGACGTCTCCGACCTACGCTTTTTTGATCCAAAGGAGGTGGACCTGGATTTTATGTGGTCGGCGTCGGCGGAGCAAATTCTCAGCAGCTTCCTGCAGCTTGGCCGGCCAGGAGACGAAAAAGCCTCGGCTCCGCATGAAGGACCCGGTTGGGATCTGGTCGGGCGCCAAGTTAAAATTAAGGTCGCCTTCGCCTACACCAACAATGCCGTGTACGATCAAATCGAAACGCTTCACACCTTCGGCGCTGAATAACGCTTCGCCTAGAGCCTGATGCGTTTACACGGAACAGCTGTAAACGCTGAATCAGGCTCTACACTTTTGGATTTAGAGCGCGATTCAGATTTTGGCGGTTCCGTCTAAAATCATCGTGCTCTAGGCGCCCGTGCGGCGGCGGACCTCCGCCTTAAGGTCGTAGGGCACCCACTCCGCGCAGTCAGGCCAACGGTCGCTCTCGACCCAATAGCGGCACAATCCGATTCGATCGCAAAGATCGATAAAGCGCGGACTTTTGTTCATCGTGCACCAAGGGCCGAAGATATTGCCCGGGTATTCCCGGGCGGGCAGCGGTCCGTCGGGGGAGAACATGTGCGAAAAATCAGCGCGCTCGGCCAGCGACAGCGCCTCCTCCCCCAATCCGTAGTGACAGAGCGCCACCAGCCAACTGAGCGGCAGAACCCCGGTCGAAGCTAGCCGGTGGTTCGAGCCCTCGATCACGCGCCGCCGAGGTTCCGGGTCGTCGGTCGCCAGTATCGCGGCGTGCTCGACGATCTCGTCCAGCCGTTTGGCTTCCCATCCCGTGAATTTTCCCACGTCCGCGGCGCCTTTCGCATAGGCGTCCCAGTAACCGAGGCTCGATGAAAAACTCAGCAAGGATAGGAGGATGGAATAGTTCGCCGGCCATCGCTCATGCAGCTCGGCAAGCATTCGGATCGAGCCCTCTTCATTGCCGACGTAGACGTGCATCTGGGCCACAGCCAAGCGCGCGGCGGGAAACAACGGATTCAGCGCGCTGGCGCGCTCGGCGAATTTCAGCGCGTCGCGCACCCGCCCGACGCCCCAGCAAAACGTGCTCATGGCGCTGAGAATGCTCGGCTCGTTGGGTTGCGCGAGAAGGGCGCGCTCGAGCAACGCTTCGCGCGCGCCATAGGCGGCCCAGGGTTCCAACGTCGCCAGCGCTTCGAAGGCGCCTCCGCGCGCTGGGTCCAGGCGAAGCGCGTTTTCAGACGCTTCGACAACGCCGGCCCGCCCTTCCGCGTAGTGCCCGCCCGCTTTGTCCGATCGCAGGGTCCACGCCCGGCAATTGGCAAGCAATTCCCACGCACGAGCATGGCCAGGACTTTCCGCCACGACCCTTTCGAGCAACGGCTCCGCAAGGGCCCCGGAGTCGTCGAACTGCCTTGCCCCCTCGCTGACGATCGTCTGTGCCCTGAGGAATATCTCGTACGTCGCAATAGAGAGCCCGCTCTCCACCGTCGGCGGGGAAAACACCACAGCCAAAGCTTTGGCCACAGCCGCGGCAATCTCGTCTTGCAAGGCGAAAATGTCGTCCAATGCGCCCTGAAAGCTGTCGGCCCACAGGCTGTGGCCGTTGGCGCAGTCCACCAATTGGGCGTTGATCCGTACTTTCTGGCCGGCGCGGCGAACCGACCCGTCCAGCAAATGCGTGGCTTGCAATTCGGCGGCGACGTTGCGCACCGCCTTTTGCGCACCGCGAAATTGAAAGGTGGAGGAGCGCGCCAAAACCTTTACGCCCGGGGAGCGCGCTAAGGTTTGCTGAATCTCGTCCGAGACCCCGTCGGAGAAAAAATCCATTTCCTTATCGGCGGATAGGTTGTCGAAGGCCAAGACGGCGAGCAGGCGCTCTATGGGCGCCGGCCGCCGGCGCGCCTCCGTTATCGGGTAGCGAAGCGCCGGCGTCTTTCCGGCGACCAGGGCAGCGACGCTCTCGACAACCTTTTTCCACCCTGGCGCGCCGGTGTCGCCGCTCCAATCCGGTAGAGAGGTACATTGAATTTGGTCGAAGGGCAGGGGCAGAATGGTGGCGTCCAGCTTAACTTGAACCAACTTACGCGCCTCGCGCCCGCGATTGGACTCGGAGCGCACCCATTCCGACGCCGCGGCGTCCGCGGACCACAAGGTCAACACCGCGCGCGCGGCCGTAAGCTCGGCTTCGATCGCGTCGGCGAAAGACCCGTGAGCCGCCAATTCATGATCCAGCCAGACCTCGAATCCGGCCTCGCGCAGGGCCTTCGCCGCCGCGCGTGCCGCAACCGTATTGGAGCGCGAATATGAGATAAAGACGTCGGCCATCGTTAGGCCCCATTAAGCCCACGACATTCCGCAGCGCCAGAGCGAATCACCGCTGGGCCGCACTCGCGCGAGGCGCCGCGACGGATTTGCGGTCGGAAAAATTCGGCGCGTCGACGTCGGGGTCTTTGGTCGACTTGGACGGGGCGCTCAACCGGGTGGGTTGAACCGCCACTGATCTTCCGCTATACGCCCGCCTCCGATGCGGGTTCGCCTGTGTCGCCTGTCCAAGAACCGCGGGCCCTCCTGGGCTTAAACTCTTTCGCCGCGGGGAGACGGGACGCATTGCAGGCCGGACGCCCCCCATTGGGTCGGCGCCGCTCGCGGGCATCCTCAAGGACAGTCAAATTGACATCTACGGGCGCTTCCCCGCGTGCGCCGTTTTTCAGGGAAAGCTTTATATGGATCGCGCTAGGAAATCAGAATCGATCGAAGCGCTCAAAAGCGTTTTTGCGGACGCCGGCGCGGTGGTGGTCACCCACTATACCGGCATCACCGTCGCGCAAATGGAGGATCTACGCCATCGTCTGCGCCAGGAAGGCGCTACGCTGAAAGTTGTCAAAAACACTTTCGTACAAAAGGCGTTGGCGGGCGCGAGCGACGAGACGCTTGGTATGTTTACGGGTCCGGTGGCGATCGCCTACGGACCTGACGCGGTGTCCGCGGCGAAAGTCGCCGTGCAATACGCCAAGGACAACGAAAAATTCGTCATCATCGGTGGTTTGATGGGCGAGCAAGTGCTTGACGCCAAGAGCATCGACGCTCTGGCCAAGCTTCCGTCGCTCGACCAAATCCGCGCCAAGCTCGTGGGCCTCCTGAACGCACCGGCCACACGCGTCGCCGGCGTACTGCAGGCGCCCGCCGCCCAACTGGCGCGCGTCTTAAA